>DATEQL010000079.1:0-4952 GCA_035272665.1 Allostellaceae bacterium | reverse complement strand
GCCGTCGTAGTAGCCCTTGGCGGCGTGCACCGGTTTCGAGCCGCACACCTTTTCCGCCGGCTCGCCGAACAGCAGGAGCGTCCCGGCGAGGCCGAACTTCTCCATCGCCGCCTTGGCCGCCAGCACCCCGGCGAGTGCGGTCGTGCCGAGTGCGGAATGCGGGTCGGTGTGCCCAGCCGCCCAGGGATGCAGCCCGGCGCGCGGTGCCTGATAGGGGACGACCTGCTGCGAATTCCCCGGCACCGCATCGTATTCGGCATAGGTGCCGAGCACCGGACCGGATGTGCCCCAGCGCGCGCAGAATGCGGTCGGCATCTCGCCCGAGCCCTCCTCGACCGCGAGGCCTTCGGCGCGCAACAGGTCGCAATAGGCTTTGGCCGATTTGTATTCGCGCCAAGCCGGCTCGGCGTAGTTCCAGATGCGCAGGTGAAAATCGGAAAAGCGCCTCGCGTGCTCGTCGATCCACTCGAGCGCATAGCGCTTCTCGCCGGTCATCGTCGCCATCGGAGTCTCCTTGTCCGGCCGCTGTAGCCGCCACGGAGCAGATTATGCCGAGCGGCGCCAGAGCCTGATGATGAATTTGATTATTTTGTGCGACAAGCCGGGTCTTACCGCGTCATCTTTCTGCAAGGCTTGCGTTTCAGCCACCCCCGAACCGACGTCTTGTCGGCCATGCCCGACAGCGCGGGCCCGTTCGATCAGAGCGAGAGCATGACGCGTCAGTCGATTGAACTCCTGCGGATCGTTCTGGCGAGCAGCGTCCTTCAGTGCATCGACAGCAGCGCTGCGAAGCTCCTTCGGGTCCTCTTCTTCCTTGCACGGATCAAGGTCGGTCATTGCAGCCGAACGCGTGATCGCCGCATGATCAGTATACGGTTGCAGCGCTGCGCGATTGGACCGGCTTGCGGTTCTGATGTCAGATGCTTGCTGACATGCCGACCCGCAATCGGCGCGCAAGGCGACCATTCGCAAGGTCGCCTGACAACAGAGGAACGGCGGCGTGGCAGTCCCGACGCCCCTCCCGTTACATGCGCCGGGTTCTCGCCAGAGACGCCCTCACGAACTGCAAGCTTTTCCGTGGTCCGGCTGGGCCCCTTGCGCTTGGGCCTACGCCTCGGACATGTAAGTGCCTTCCTTGGTCTTGCCGGACCATCGCGTACCGGGGCAGTGGTATAATCGGCTGTCGGTAGTGACCCGAACCTGGCCCCTGCTGGCGGGTGCCGGAGCGGCGCGCCGGGTTGTGGTGGGTCCGGGCGTTGCCAGCTCAGCAGGCGCATTCGCGGGGATTGTGGTCAACTCGGCGGCACTCCATGACTGCAACCCGCCAGGCGCCGGAACGCTTCGCACCGGTGGAGGACATACCGTCCTTAGAGCTGGCTGTGGCCGTGCCTGCGGAGGCCTCCGGACAGTAATAGCCCGGCGATCAAGGCGACAGACAACGGAAGGTGTCGCATCAGACTCGCTCCTTTTGACTATTCATCGCGATCCAACTCCCGTTAGGCCGTCCAAACACGCCGCAACTGGAGACTCTTGCGGTTTGATGTCGGATTTCTTGCAGAGTTGATTTATTGGATCGAATTTGGCCTTGGAGCTTAGATCAGTGCCGCACGAAAGTGACCGGGTGTGACGCCGATCTCTCGCCTAAAGACGGAGGTCAGGTGGCTTTGGTCGGCGAAGCCAACTTCCTGTGCGATCATAGCCAGCGGGCGATCGGTTCGGCGCATCAGAGTTTTTGCTCGTTCGACCCGCCGGTGCATCACGTAGCGCTGGGGTCCCACCCCAACCGCCTGCTTGAAGCTGCGGCTGAAGTGGTAGGTACTGAGACATGCCACCCAGGCGAGATCCACCAAGGTCAACCGATCATCGAGATGCGTCTCGATGTAGTCATATACGCGCTTCAGCCGCTCGCGCGACAATCCGTTTGTCGGCTCAATCGTGATCGCGGTCGGATCACCGCAGAGTCGCGTAATCTTCACCGCGAGCGCCGTGTTGAGCGCATCGGCCAGAATATGGTCGAGGAAACCACCCTCCATTTCGTTGGCAATTGTCAACACGAGCTGTGAGATCAGCGGGTCGTTGAGGTTGTATCTCGTCCTGAGACGGACGACACCCCCGGGTACCATTTCCGACACGAAATGGTGATAAGTATCGGAGGTCTGTAGAATCTGAATATACCGGCCGGCCGTCAGGTTACTCCGTAATGTCGTGCCAGGTGGACGATACACGAAATTATTGCGAGGCAGGTCGCATTCCCATTCCGGCCTTTCGTCGTCTTGCATCGTGGCGCGGAAATCAGTCAAAAAATAGGTGATCCGATGGTAATCGCTATGGCAAATCGCCTCACCTGCTATGCGGTTGACGATATCGACGGACATCGGGCCCCAGCATCGTCTCTTCTCGATCCTAAAACCCGAAAAATTCCACCTCGGGTTATCGCGGTCGATATGTTCGATGCTTCTCTCTCCACTCGTCCGTCCGTCCGGGTTACGAGCGGGGTCGGCCATGATGCACATCCGGCCGGGGTGCGGCACCGTTCCGGCGTCACTCAAGTTTTGCGGCGAGCGACGGAAGACGATCCGGGTGGCCATCAGTAACCCCTGATCAAAAATCAGCTATTTTGCTTAATAAGCCATCAGTGCTACGTCAGCATGACAAATTTGTGATGTTTGGTAAAATTTATGATCTTTTAGTGTCAAATTGTAACATCTGAATTGACCAAAACTCCGATTCGCTTAATTGATCCAATTACGAAGAGCGAGCTTAATTTAAAATCATCCGGACCAGGATGACCGCGCCCCAGCCGGCGAGTACCAGGCCGATAAGCCTGCTTATCCAATCGCCCCATGGTACGGTCTTTTCCAATAGAACGAACAGCGCAATCGCGCCGACCCAGGCGAGGTTCATCAATCCGCCGACGAACAGAAGCGCCATCAGCATCCAGCAGCAGCCGAGGCAAAAGAGCCCGTGACGAACCCCAGTCCGGACCGCGCCGAGCGAGCCAGGTCGCCAATGACGGACTAGGAACTCGGTGGGCGAGCGACAATGCCTAAGGCAGGTATCCTTCAACGGCGTCCATTGATAAACACCTGCAGCGATTAGTACCGTGCTGGCCAAAATCGCATTACCAAACGCCATCCTCTCGGATAATAGTCCGGCATCGTCGAGACCCCATTGCAGCAAGGTAGCGGCGAGGCTGAACCCGCACCAGACGAGAAGATAGCCCGAGCCAAACAGCAGCGCCGTGGCGGAAACGAGGTTGGGGTTGGCGAGGCGATCCTCTGCGAGGGCGGTGACCAACACGACCATTGGAACAACACTCGGCAGCATCATAGCCACCATCATCACCACCCACATGACGAACATCAGCACCGCATATGACGGGTTCCACTCGGGCCGCATCGCCATCATCTGCCCG
The DNA here is from genome assembly GCA_035272665.1 of Allostellaceae bacterium. GTDB lineage: Bacteria > Pseudomonadota > Alphaproteobacteria > ATCC43930 > CGMCC-115725 > AP-15. The sequence goes on along the minus strand of DATEQL010000079.1, from coordinate 1,537 downwards.
CCACCTATGTCCATCATTTCCATCTCGACGCCGGCGCCGAGCAACAGATAGGTCCATGCCGCCACGATGACGGTGGCAAGCGCACCCAACACTACGGCTCGGCGGTGGCGAAGGAGCCTCCAGAACAGGTTGACCGGCATCGCCGCGCTACTCGACGGCGCACTTGCTTCTCATATGCAGATGCGCCAATCGCCCGTAACGATTCAAAGGATCGACCCTGACGGGGTCGCCCGCGGGATCGCTTTAGTTGCTCAGCTCGCGCGAAGGCCGGTAACCGTCGCCCGGATATGCGACAGCAAGTCGCCGGACATACCGAGTTCGGTGCTGAGACGGGACAAAAATTCTTCCTCCTTTACGTTTGCAGGATCGGCCATCAGACTCGTCGCCGCGACGACTTGTGCGGCCAGCTGCGAGTTGCCGGCGACACTGCGGGCAATCTCACCCGGGCTCATTGGATGGGCAACGGCTTCCTCGAGAAACGCACTCTCGTCCGAACCGAGGCCGGCCCGTTGCATCTGCGCCACGAGGGTCGCGCGCTGTGCAGGATCGATCGTGCTGTCCGCGCTCGCCGTGGCGACCATCGCCCGTACGATCAGCTGCGTCGTGTCGTGGCTGTGATCGTCGGCGTGAAACCCGGACCCGGTCGGGGCGGGTGCCGTCAGTTGTTCGAGCCCCGGCACCCCCTCCATCAGCGGCTTGCTCTGCTGCCAGTTGGAGAATGCCTTGTAGGCGATCCCACCGAGCCCCGCGAGCCCGCCGAGTTTGACCGCCCCCGCCGCCATGCTCCGTCCGGTCGATGTACCCAAAAGGAGTGCAGCGAGGCCACCCGCAACAGCCACTGCGGCCGTCGGGTTCTGCTCGGCGAGATTTTTCGCGCCGGCGAACGCTTCGCCGACCCGGGTCCCCTTCAAACTTTCCTCGGCTTGAGAAACAACACCCGCCACAGCAGACCCGGCGCTTTGCGCCGCGGCCGTAGCTTGTCGTGCCGTTTCGCCGCCGAGGATCGTATCGAGCAACGACTTCGCATCGAACATGGTTGAACTCCCTCTCCAATAGCCTTTACGTATCAGTCATTCCGCTCGGTGTATTCCTTGGATAACACCTTGTCGCCAATTTCGCCTGCGATGCTCGCACAAAGGGCTTCACGGGACCGGCCTGGCACGAGCTCGTGCAATCGAAGCAGGGTATAAGTCCGGATACCGGCCAGTAGGGCGTCGCTGTCCTCGCCCTCCCTAATCCGCAGGCAATATTGCTCCACCGGAAACGTTTCCGCCACCACCAGACTGGCAAAGAGGTCTTTCGCCGCAACGATGTCGACGATGAACCGCACACCGTCGTCCCGTGCGGTCGCGATCTCGACATCGGGCATTCGGGATAGCTTGGAGGCGAGACACGATCCAATCTGTGCAAGCGCTTCGCTGTCGCCGGCTAGTTGCAGCAGGATGATAACGTTTTGCCCTGTCGTACCTTGGGCGGATGAGCAGGGCGTCAATGCTCCGAGCGTCAGAAGAGCTGCTGCAACTCCTCGGAGATATCT
>DATEQL010000078.1:0-5187 GCA_035272665.1 Allostellaceae bacterium | reverse complement strand
GTCAGCCTCTCCGATTTCGCCGGCAAAATCATCCTCGTCAATCTCTGGGCCACTTGGTGCGAGCCTTGCGTGCGCGAGATGCCCTCCCTCGAGCGGATGCAGGCGCGCCTCGGCGACAAGATCACGGTCGTTGCGATATCGGAGGACCACGGCGGCAGCAAGGCCGTCGAGCCGTTCATCGGCAGGCTCGGGCTCAAATCGGTCAAGACCTATCTCGATCCAAAGAGCGCCGTGGAACGGGCCTTCGAAGTCCAGGGTCTGCCGACCAGCTTTCTAATCGATCGGAAGGGAAGGGTGCTGGGACGGGTCGAGGGTGCGGCAGAATGGGATTCGCCCAAGCTGCTGGAGACCCTCGAATCCTTCCTGGGCGGTGACGAGATCATCAAGGCGTCGTCCCGTAGAGCACGTCCTTGAGAAAGGATCCGCCGCGCCGCAGTCCATCCTCGTCGATCGAATGGCCGATCCCGTCACAGGTCAGTGTTTCGACCGGGACGCTGGCGCCCTTGAGCGCGGTTTCCGCCACAGCCAGCGACTCATAGGGGACGAGGGGATCGTCCGTGCCGTGAACGAGGAGCGTACGCGGCCGCGAGCGCAACTCGCTCGCCAAGAGTTCGGGAGCGAGCAGCCTGCCCGAGAAGCCGACAATACCTGCAGCCGGCTTCGCACGCCGCAACCCGACAAAGAGCGACATCATCGTGCCTTGCGAAAACCCGACGAGCGCCAGATCGCCGTCATCGAGCCCGCGTTCGGCAAGCGCGTTGTCGATGAAGGCGTCGAGGAAGGGCGCCGCCGCGCGGACGCCGGCCAAGACCGCAGTCGGGCTGCGATCCCGCGAGCTGAACCACTGGTAGCCATAGGGTGCCATGTCACAGGGAAAGGGGGCATTCGGCGACAGGAATTCGGTCGTCGGCAACGATCGCGCCCAGTAGGGTCCCAGCCCGATCAAGTCGTTGCCGTCCGCCCCCAGCCCGTGCAGCAGGATGACCAGACGGCTTGGCCTGCCGCCCGAAGCGGGTGGCCGGAACGGTCCGGACAGCGCAGCCAACATCGGCGCAGCCTCGCTAAAGCCAAACTCAAGCAAGTACGGATAGCCCAGATCGGGCGCCGCTGTCACCAGCAGCAGAGCGCAAGATGACATCTGTCCTCACGGTCACCCGCTTCGCGCCGAGCCCTACCGGCTATCTGCACCTCGGCCATGTGCGCTCTGCGCTCGAAGGATGGCGCGCGTCACGGCGCGATCGGGGACGCTTTCTGCTCCGTCTTGAAGACATCGACCAGACCCGGTGCCGAGACGAATATGCCGCGGCGCTCCTTGAGGATCTCGCTTGGCTCGGGCTGACCTGGGACGGCCCCGTGCGCAAACAATCCGAACATTTCGACGACTACCGCCGCGCTCTCGACCGGCTCGATGCCATGGCGGTCCTCTATCCGTGTTTCTGCACGCGCCGCGAAATCCGGGATGAAATCGCGCGCGCCGGGGGCGCACCGCACGGTCAATCGGGGTCGCCCTACCCCGGAACGTGCCGCGATCTCAGCCCGAGGAGCCGCGACGAGAAGCGGCGCGCCGGGTTCGATTACGGGTTGCGGCTTGATCTCGCTCGCGCGCTCGCGCTGACCGGGCCGCTCGACTGGGTCGAAGAAGGAGAGAGCGGAGCGCACCGGAAGCGGGTGGATCCGGCTCCGCTCGGCGATGTCGTGATTGCCCGCAAAGAGATGCCGGCGAGCTATCACCTCGCCGTCACCGTCGATGATGCCATTCAGGGGGTGACCTTGGTGACCCGTGGCGAGGATCTGATGGCAGCGACCGATGTTCACCGCGTGTTGCAGGCGCTCCTCGGGCTGCCGACGCCTCACTACCGGCACCACGAGCTGTTGACCGACGCGGCCGGACGCCGCCTTGCCAAGCGCGATCACGCGCTGACCATCCGCTCGATGCGGGAGAGCGGGGTCAGCCCGACCGAAATAATCGCGCAGGTCGCGCCTACGGAGAGAGGGAGTGGTCGGCGCAGTCGGCGCGGATAGAGCAGCCTCAATCGAGCGGGCGGTGAAGCCCGGTTGCGACATCCAGATATTCCGGATCATCCGGCCGCAGAAGCCCGCGCCGCACGGCGAAATCGAGGATCACCAGGTTGACGTTGAACTTGAAGTCCGAGGTCGTGCGGACGTGCTCAAGAACCGCCGATGCCGGCATCAGCTCGAAGTGGACGATCTCACCGTCGCGATTTTTCGGCAGGAAATCGGCCGGCATTTCGAGATCGTAGACAAACAGCACATCGTCGCGGATACCGAGTCTGGTCTCCATCCGATAGGAGATGGCCCCGGCGGGGATCGCGTCTTTGAGCAGGCTCGTCGGTATCGAGGCTTCCTCCTCGCCCTCTTTCAGCAAGGTCTCCTCGACCCCGTGCCCATTGCCGATTCCACCCGCGACGAGGTTGTCGAGCTTGTTCGGGGCCACCTGCTTGTCGGCGGACCGTCGCCCGATCCACAGGCAAAGTGTATTGCCTTTCCTGAGATAGCCGTTGAGATGTACGCCGTAAGCACGCGTCCCGAAGAACGGGACGGCGCCCCGGTCCAGGCGAAAGACGGGCGGCTCACCCCAGCGCGGCGCGACATCGAACGTCTCGTTGCGCCATTTCGGAACTTGGCTGTCGCCGACGAGCGTGTCCACCACCGCATCGATGGCGCGGCTTACCGCGGTGATGTCACCGCGAGCCACCAGCTCCACCTTGTCCTCCCCGGTAGCAAAGACGTCGGGGAACCGTCGCAGCGCCTCGGCATTGTCACGCCGCAGCAGCCCGACCCGCGCGTTCCCGGCGGTCAGCGGCACGACGCGCGCCGGATCGTAGTTGTTGCATGAGCGAATGTGGTCGCTGAACGACATCGGGTATGATACTCCGCTCAACTTGGGGCGTGCTTCTGCGAGGTCGCCACGACCTCGACAAGGGTAATCTGTCGCAGGCAGGCTGCCATGTAGTCGACGGTCTCGCTGGCGAGCCCGCACATCTGGATGTCTATCTTCAGTCGCGTCCCGTCGGCGCCGGAGGTCGAGCTCTGCCAGAAGGACGGCACGAGACCACGTTTAGCAAAAAGCTCAAGCACCCGTGGCATCACCCCGGGTTCGGCGCGTGCGTGAACGGAAAAGCAGGCAGTGGCAGGAAGGTAATCGTCAGCAGCTGATGCGGCGAAATACGACATGAGCGTGGTCCTCGGCAGCGAGAGGGCGAATTGACAAAGCCCGAACCCTCGTGGGGTCCGGGGTTGTAATTCGCCGGTCAGGCCGGCCATGCCGCATCATCCGGATCACGAGAAGAGATGTAAGTCGGTCCGTGTGCCCGGTCAACGGGCGCTTTCGAACATTTGCCGCCGTCGAACGAAAAGCGCCGCCGAGCGTTTATTAAACCGCGCACGCATGATCAACATCGACGATGGACGGCCGTGTGACGGCCTATAATCACAAGTTCCCTGGCCATCACGAACGGGCTCGCGTCATGGCTCTATCGGCAGTAGCCTATCAAAGTCTCTTCTGATCGGATCGATTGATGAACCATCCCTATGCCGCTCTAGTTGCTGTCTTGGTGCTTGTTGCTGCTGTCGGCTGCACCGTGGTCGGCGCACCGGAGCGTGCCAGCGATACCCAAAACTTGAATGGGATCACGGACGACATATCGGCACTTACGATGACCCAATCCGACGTGATGCACGCCGCCGATCCGATGTCCAACACCGTCCTTCCGCGTCATTATCAAGTGCCCCAGGAGTAACGGAGCCGCGCTCCCGAACCCAAGGGCTCGTGATGGCCGGCGTACACGTACTGCTGGCCGATCGCTAACTGGATTAGACCCACGGCCGGCCTAATCTGGTTCAGAGTGGGACCGGCAGCGGTGTCCGGGCGAGGCACCGGCGCGGGGAAGGTGGCGATGAGCCGATCGGTCCAAGCATCTAGCGCCAGCGCGACAGGTGGGGGAGTTTCTCTGGCCTTTTCCCCGTCCTGGCGCTGCTCGCCGGCTGCGCCGCTCCGGGCGAAGGTTCGGCATCCGAGATGGCGCAATCGGTCAAGCTGACATCGGAACTGCAGGCCCCATCCGGCAAGATAGCCGGGCCCAAGCGCTTGTTTTACATCGGCCTCGCGCTGTTTTCGGAGAAGTGGTCGGAGAACGACATTGTCGATCTGGCAATGGAACTGCGGCGGAGCTCCGACTACGATCTCGTCCCGCTGATGGCAAGCAATGTCGTTGCGTCGTTGCCGGAAACCTACCCAATTGCCGATGACGCAGCGATCGAGGCCCTTGTGGACGCCGCGGCTGAACACGCGAAAGACGGCGACCTGGTGTTCGTCTACATCAGCACCCACGGCAGGAGAGGTGCGCTCAGCCGTAAGATCGATGCCTTCTCCGAGCAACAGCTCCCCGCGGACGCACTTTCCCAGTTGCTACAGCCCCTTGCCGGGCGCAGAACGGTGATCTTCCTCTCAGCCTGCTTTTCCGGTTCGCTGCTGAGCGAATTGAAATCCGATGACAGGATCATTGTCACGGCTGCCCGGGCTGATCGTGCTTCGTTCGGATGCAGGCCGACCGCGCAGCACACTTACTTCGGCGAGGCTGTCCTTCGCAGCTTCGGGCATCGCGAACGAAGCTTGCAGCGGATCATCGCCGACGTTTCGGCAGAAGTAGCAGGCCTGGAGCGAGCCTACGGCTAGACGCCTTCGGAGCCGCAGGTATTCGTGGGACAAGACATGACCAGGTTTTACGCCGAACCGGTATTCTAAAGCCGGTGACCAGGACCCCCACTTCGGTCGGAACCGCGGGTGAGATGAACCCTGGCTCCGACGCTGCAACGAGTCCATAGTTCAAGGATGACGACCTTTGTTACGATCCTGCTCGTGCTCGCGATGCTCGGCACGTTGACCGTGCTCGGCTTTGGCGTCGCGACGATGCTGCGTGGCGGCGATCCGCGCCGCTCCAACAAGCTGATGCAGTCGCGCGTCATCATGCAGGCCTTGGCGCTCGTGCTGCTCGCCATTCTGATGTTGCTGGCCAAGCATTAGCTGAGAAGACGACCATGGTGCGGCTGACCCGGATCTATACTCGCGGCGGCGACTCCGGCGAGACCTCGCTCGGGGACGGTGCACGCGTGCCCAAGCACGCGCTGCGGGTCGCTGCTTACGGCACCGTGGACGAGGCGAACGCG
>DATEQL010000077.1:0-10859 GCA_035272665.1 Allostellaceae bacterium | reverse complement strand
GGGACCGGGGAATGGAACGATCTCGGGTTTCGCGACAATCTCGGCCTTGCGCGCTTCGGCGGCGCGTTTCAGCCGGTAGTACGAGCGGATCGTCAGCGGGATCGAACCCAGATAGACGACGCCGACGACCATCAGGGTCGGCCATGGGGCGGTCGTCAGAAAGGCCGTGGCAACGCCAAAGGCAAGCAATGTCGGGATCACCATATGGTGCGGGATGCGGATCCGCTTCAGTGAGACGGTCGGCACCTTGCTGACCATCAACAGCGCGATCCCGGTGACCGTGACAGCGTTGAGGTAGGGCGAGCGGAACAGCCAGTCGCCCCATTCGAAGCTGAGGAACATCGGGATCATTACCAGACCCGCACCGGCGGGCGCCGGCGCGCCGCTGAAGAACGGAGCCGCGTAGGACGGCAGCTCGGCGTTCGCCCCGGCGTTGAAACGCGCCAGACGGAGCGCGCAGCACACGGCGAAGAACAGCACGATGACCCAGCCGAGAACGTGCAGCTCGGACATCGTCCAGAGATAAAGAACCGCGGCCGGAGCCACGCCAAAGCTGACGAAATCCGACAGGCTGTCGAGCTCCGCCCCAAAGCTCGAAGTGGCTTTCAGCAGGCGGGCCATGCGTCCGTCGAGGCCGTCGAAGATGCCGGCAGCAATGATCGCGAACACCGCGCCCTCGAAATTCCCGCCCATCGCAAAGCGCATCGCGGTCATCCCGGCGCACAGCGCGAGAAGGGTCAGCACATTCGGGACCATGCGGTTGACCGACAGGCCGGAAAGCCGGCGTACCCGCATCCGCGGTCGCCGCACCCTGGCGCGACGCATCTTCAAGGCCTGCCTCCGTTCAACAGCCATCGGTGCTCATTGCGCGAAGCCCTGGCGGGCCGGCTCCTGCGCCAGACGATCAGCGAGCACGGTTTCGCCGCTCACCATCCGCTGCCCCACGATCACCATCGGTACATAGGGCTCCGGGAAATGGACGTCGACCCGCGAGCCGAAGCGGATAATTCCGATGCGCTGGCCGGTGACGATCTCCTGCCCTTCGCGCAAGTCGCAGACGATGCGCCGGGCGAGCAAACCGGCGATCAGCACGAAGGCGATGTCGGGGCCTTCCCCCGGGGTGATCCGGATTGCCATTCGCTCGTTGTGCCGGCTCGCCTCATCGCGGCTCGCATTGAGAAACCGCCCCTTGGTATACCGCGCCGCTGCCACCCTGCCGCCCAGCGGCGCGCGGATCACGTGGACGTCGAAGAGGTTGAGAAAGATTCCGATGCGCGTTACAGCGGCTTCTCCCATTGCCAGCTCGGGTGGCGGCGGCGCCGTCGCGATCGACACGACCGTCCCGTCGGCCGGGCTGATCACCAAACCCTGGCGGGTCGGGGTCACCCGCCAGGGATCACGGAAGAAGTAGGCGAGCCACAGCGTCACGGCGGCGGCGATCCAGCCGCCCCGGACCCAAAAGAGGAACAAGAGGAGCGTGACAGCCGCCCCGGCGAGCACGAATTTGAAGCCGTCCGGATGCAGGGGTGTGAAGAATTTTCTCAGCACGAAAGCTTACGGGCGAATGCCGGCGCCAAACGGGTCAGGCGCCTTCGCGGCGCCAGGCTGCGAGCAATCCACCGACGATCAGCAATAGCGCCGCGATGCCCGGCAACAGCGGCATTTCGCTGAACCCGGTCACGGTGTAGTCGCCGTTGGCGCGCAAACCCATCCAGTTTCGACCGGCCGCTGCCCGGTCGGGCGAGACCCGGCGAATTTCCGGGATCGTCCCGGTGCCCGCCCAGAAGATCCCGCCGCCGGTCGCCGCGACGACCGGGGCCAGCTTCTCCGGCGTCGCGCGGACATCGGCGAACTCGATAGGATTGAGCGGTCCCGCCGCGGCGAGCGCCGTGCGGCTGCCGTCGGTCACCCGGTAGAGCCCCATCTCGCCGATCGGCAGAGTTCCGGTACTGCGACCGCCGCTATCCGGCGACAATGTCAAATCTCGGCTGGACCCGTCCGGCAACGTCACGCTGACGGGGCGGTCGTCGGGTTCGAGCGCTTGCCGGGTGATGACCAGGCGGTCGCCTTCGACCGTCGCGCGCAGATCGTTTTCCTCGAGGTCGGGCTCCTTCATCAGCCAGTAGGCTAGCCGGCGCAGCAGTTCCGCCTCTGGCCCGCCGCCCTCGAAACCGCGCGCCCAGAACCACATCTGGTCGGAAAGCAGCTGTGCCACCCGTCCCTTTCCGACGCGATCGAGGACAAGGAGCGGGTCGCCGTGATCGCCGCTCATCACTGTCACGCCATGATGGACCCGCGCCTCGACCTGGCGGAACCAACGCCCCCAGGTCGGTTCGCCGCCCGGTGCGCCCACCCCGGGCAATCCTTCCGTCACCGGGTGCCGGCGGCCCAAATCGGTGACCCGGGCCTTGAAGCCTTCTTCGAAGACATTCCCGGTGGGCTCGGTCGGCAATATCGTTCCGAGGGGGGTGCGGAAGAGGCTCAGCGGCGTGCCGAAGCTCGGGCCGGCCGCTTCGAGAAAGGCGCCCCCGTTGCGAACATAGCGGGCGACATTCTCGAGATAGGCCAGCGGGATCACCCCGCGCCGGCTGTATCGATCAAAGATGATCAGGTCGAATTCGTCGAGCTTGACATCAAACAGCTCGCGGATCGGAAACGCAATCAGCGACAATTCGCGGATCGGCGTGCCGTCTTGCTTTTCGGGCGGCCGCAGGATCGTGAAATGGACGAGGTCGACCGAGGGGTCTGATTTGAGAATGTTGCGCCAGACCCGCTCGCCGGCATGCGGTTCGCCCGACACCAGCAGCACCCGCAACCGGTCGCGCACGCCGTTGACGACGACGACGGCGCGGTTGTTCTCGAGGGTCAGCTCTTGCGGGCCGGGCTCGACCTCGAGCTCTACAACATTGGGTCCGCCATGATCGATCGGGACTGCGAGCGGGACGTCCCGATCGATCGGCACCATGATCTGATGCGAGGTCCCGCCATCCTTACGCCAGGTGACCCTCGCCTGAGCCGTGCCTCCCTCCTGTTTCTTGGGCGCGCTTTCGGGCAGATCCTCGACCCGGATCGTCGCCTTCAGCTCCTTGCCGACGAGGCCAAAGCTCGGCGCCTGATCGACGACGAGCCGCCGGTCGCCCTCATCGGGCCGTCCAGAGAGCAGGACGTGGAGCGGGGCGCCGACCGCCTCCTTCAGCGCACTGGCATCGCCGGTGGGGACGTCGTGCACCTGCCCGTCCGTGATCATGACCACGCCGGCGAGGCGCTGGCGCGGCACGTCCGACATCGCCCGATCGAGTGCCGTGAACAGCTTGGTCCCGTCGTCGCCGGCGCCGGGCTGCGGCTTTCCGGCGCGGATCACCCGCAGGTCCAGATCACGCTCGCGGGATAGCCGATCCTTGAGCGCGGCCAGCGCCGCCTCGGTCGCGCGCTGGCGATCACCGATGCGCTGGCTCGGTGAATCGTCGACGATGACCATGGCGATGTCCCGCTGCGGCGAGCGCTGTTCCTCGATCACGGAGGGGTTGACGAGAGTCACGAGCAGGATCGCTACGGCGATCGCGCGCCACAACAGCCCCGGCGCGCGACGCAGCAACCCGAAACCGAGAACCAAAGCGCAGGCACCAGCAAGCAGCCCGATGGCCGTCCACGGCAAGAGCGGTGCGGTGGCCAGTGTGAAGGCGCCCCCGGTCATTGGCCGAGCCGCTCCAGGATCGCGGGTACATGCACCTGGTCCGACTTGTAGTTTCCGGTCAGCACATACATGACGAGGTTGACGCCGAACCGCATCGCCATTTCCCGCTGTGGCTCGCCGCCCGGGACGACGGCAAAGGCCGGACGGCCCTGCCCGTCGACCGCCCAGGCGGCTGCCCAGTCGTTGGCGCCGACGACGACGCTTGAGACCCCGTCATTGACGCGATCCTCGGCGGGTTCGACCCACAGCGACCCCGCGTTCCAGCGACCGGGGAATTCGTGCATCAGATAAAAGGATTTGGTCAGCACGTGATCAGGCGGGATCGGCACCAGGGCAGGGATCTTGATGGCGCCCGCCAGGTGGCGCAGATACTGCGCCGAAAGTGCTGCACCGCCGAATGAGCCCGGCGTCTGTTCGTCGCCGTCACGCGTGTCGAAAAATATCGTCCCGCCGGTCCCGAGATAGCGATTGATCCGCTCGACCGCGGTCGCCGAGGGCGGCGCCTGGTCTGATACCACCGGCCAATAGAGCAACGGGAAGAAGATCAGCTCGTCCTGCTCGATGTCGACGGCGAGCGGCTCGGCGGTCTCGACGGAAGTACGCCGGTTCAAGGTTGCGGTCAAACCGACTAGGCCGGCGAGGCTCACCGCATCGACTTGGTCATTCCCGGTCCGCACATAGGCCAAGCGCAGCTCCGAGGTCGCCTGGACCACGAAGGCGTCGTCGGCGCGCACCGCCGGAGCGCCGGTGAGCACTGCCACGAGGAAGGCGGCGGCGAGCCGCGCGGGACGCCTTCGCAACAAACCGCGCAGCGCGTAGGCAATCAACAAATCGGCGAGCGCCAGAAGCAGCGCCGCGGTCAGCAGCAGCGGGCGGAGATCGATCTCGCGGCCGCTCGCGAGGGTCTCGCGCAGGGTGTTCGGCGGCAGGCTCTCGATCGGCTTCAATTCCGTGATTCCGGCCGAGAGGTTGAGCGCGCGCTTGGTGTCCGCTGTGCCATAGAAGCCGGGCGGGTGCTGCGCGGATGCCACGGCCGAAGCTACCTCCTTACCCGGGATCGGCCGGGCAGTTGGCGGCGCACGCTGCAACCGGCCGAACCCGTCGAGCGTCTCGATCGGCGGCAGCGTCTCTTCGCTCGCTGCCGCCACCCCCTGGCTCATCGCCACGGTCCGCCGCAGCATGTCGACGAACAATCCTGAGAGCGCGAGGTTCGACCACTCGGCATTTGCCGTTGTGTGCACGAGCACGATCCAGCCTTGTCCTCGCTTCTCTGCGGTGACGAGCGGTGTGCCGTCGGCCAGACGCGCCCAGGTCTTTGACGCGAGGTCTAGGTCAGGCTCGGCCAGCACCTGGCGCGAAACCGTCACATCTGCCGGCACGGCCAGCCCGGCAAACGGGCTGTCCGATGCGAATGGAGCGAGCCTTGCCGGCTGTTCCCAGGAGAGCGCACCGCCGATCGTGCGGCCGCCGCGGCGCAGCCGTACCGGCAACAGCTGATCGCCCTGCTCGGCGAGGTGCGGTCCGGCAAACCGCAACAGCAGCCCGCCGGCCTCGATCCATTTGGCAACAGCGGCTTCCTCTATCGGCGAATCCGGTCCGGTATCCGAGAAAATCAGGACGGCCAGCTCGCGCTTGAGGAGGTCCGTCGCGCGGCCCCGGCGGATCTCGCTAAACGGGCCCAGCGCGCGTTCGAGGTAGTAATTCTCGCTGAGCAGCGGCTGACCGCCGGCATTCGCCGGCGCGGCGATGCCAACCGGCCGGCGGCGCCAGCGCTCGTCGACCAGCAGCACCGAGCCGGCCGACTGATCGCCCTCGATTTCGATGCGCGTAGCCCGGTTTCTAAGCTCGTTTGGCATCGGCAGCCGGACTCTGACCCCTTTTGCCCCGGGCTCGATCGTTGCCGCCTGGCGGGCGAGCAGCCGACCGTCCTCGGCGCTCGCACGGACCTGATAGAGACGCGGCGTCGGTGCGGGCAGCGAGCGCAGCATGACGCCGAGATCGTTTGCCTGTGTGTCGCCGGTCGCGAGCAGGAGGGGCGCTTGGTCCGGCTCTGCCCCGAGGTAACGTAAACTGCCTCGCTTGGCGAGATAGCCGGCGAGCGCCTCGTTCTCGCCATCGGCGACCCCGTCGCTGAGCCACACCGCCGAATCCGCCTCCGGGAGAGACAGCGCTTGGAGCCGCACCAGCGCGGCACGCCGATCGACCGGCCACGGCTTGGGCTGCAATGCCTGGACCGCGGCGCGCGCGTCGGCGGCGCGGATCGGTGCCAGTGGCGCGGGCGGCTCGTTCGTGACGGGTGGAGCGGTGGCGATGAGGACAACTTGCCGGTCCTCGCGCTCGGCCTCGGCCAAAAGGTCGGTGAGCGCAGCTTGGCGGACCGGCCAGTCACGCGCGGCGGCCCAGCCGTCATCGATGATGATGAGGATCGGTCCGGTCGAGGCGAGGCGCGCCTGCGGATTGAGCAGCGGGTGGGCGACCGCGAAGATCACCAAAACGGCGAGCGCCATGCGCAACAGGATCAGCCATAGCGGGGTATGCGCCGGCGTTTCTTCACGCGGCACCAATCCGAGCAGCAGCCGGATCGCCGGGAAGGCGATGCGGCGCGGCGCCGGCGGTGTGACCCGCAAGAGCCACCAAATGATCGGCAGCGCCGCCAGTGCTACGAGCAGCCATGGCGACGCAAAAGCAAGGGAGCCGAGCGCCAGCATCGCTCAGTGTACCGCCCGAACATCGTCCCCACCCCAGCCCTCCCCCGTGGCCACGGGGGAGGGAGGGACCTGCGTCAGCGGGAGGGTGCCGGCCAGCATGCTGTGCTGCCTTCGAAAGCGGTGATGTTTGATCATCCGCCGAACTCGTCTCACCGCCGGCGATCGGCCGCCAACGCGGCGAACAGCGCCAGCAAGGCGAGATGCGGCGGGCGATCGGTGCGATGGAAGCCGAGGCTCCAGCCGACCGCCCCGGCGATTGCGGCGAGGCCCTCGCGATGGCGCCGGAAGCGGGCGAAGTAGTCGTCACGAATGCTTTCGACGCGGGGAATGAGGACCTCTTCGCGCTCTTCGACCCCCTCGAAGCGGATGCGTCCGTCGAAAGGCAGGTCTTCCTCGGCCGGATCGGTGATCTGCAGCATATGGCCCTTGAGCCCGGCGGCGGCGAAGTGAGTGATTGCCGTGTTGACCGCGTCGAGCGGCGAGAGGAAGTCGCCGATCAAGACGAGCTGGCCGGCGCGCGGCAAGGGTTCGAACGCCGGCAGGCTGTCCGATTCGGACGGGTCCCGGCCGATCAACTCGACCACCCGCGACAGCGCGATGCGCCCGTTCATCGGCGCGATGCCGCTGCCGAGCAGGGTCAGGCGTTCGCCGCCACGGACCAGAAGGCTGGCGAGCGCGACGAGCAGGAGTTCGGCGCGATCGCGTTTTGTTGGCCATTCCGCGCCGGAGAAGTGATCCGCCGAGCTGTAGTTCATCGAGGCGGAGGCGTCGCGCCACAACCAGACACTCTGTGCAGCTTCCCACTCGGTTTCGCGGACATAGAGGCGTTGCGACTTGGCACTCTCGCGCCAATCGATGCGCGCTGCCGCGTCGCCCTGCTCGTATTGGCGGAACTGCCAGAAGGTCTCGCCCTGGCCGACGCGGCGGCGACCATGGACCCCCTGCGCGACGGTCACCGCGACCCGATCGGCCGCGACAAGGAGCGGCGGCAGCACAGAAGCGGCCTGCTCCGCCCGATCGCGTACCCCGGCAGGCGACGCCTGGCGCCGGGTCAACACCGATGCCCCCGACCTCGATTCGGTCGCAATCACCGGAACGGCGCCGAAATCTGCTCGATGACGCGAGCCACGGTGATGCCTTCGGCGCGGCCGGCGAAGCTGACCGCCATGCGGTGGCGCAACACCGGCGGCGCCAGCGCGAGGATATCGTCGATCGACGGACTGAACCGGCCGTCGATCAGCGCCCGGGCGCGGCAGGCGAGCATTAGCGCCTGACTGGCGCGCGGCCCCGGTCCCCACGAGACAAAGCGCGTAACACCGTCGGCGGCAGCAAGGTCAGGCCGCGCGGAGCGCACCAGCGAGAGGATCGCCTCGACGACGCTCTCACCGACCGGGATGCGGCGAATGACGCGTTGCGCCGCCATGAGCTCGGCGACATTCATCGCCGGTCGCGGCCGGTCCTCGGTGATGCCGGTTGTCGCGATCAACATCTGCCGCTCCGCCTCACGGTCGGGGTAATCGACATCGATCTGCAACAGAAAGCGGTCGAGTTGCGCTTCGGGAAGCGGATAGGTGCCCTCCTGCTCGAGCGGGTTCTGAGTTGCCAGCACGTGGAACGGGCGGGGCAGCGGATGGTATTGGCCGGCGATCGAGACGCGCCCCTCCTGCATCGCTTGCAAGAGCGCGGACTGCGTGCGCGGGCTCGCACGGTTGATTTCGTCCGCCATCAGCAGCTGACAAAAGACCGGGCCGTGGATAAAGCGAAATGACCGCCGGCCGGTCTCGCTTTCCTCGAGGACCTCGGAGCCGAGAATATCCGCCGGCATCAAGTCGGGCGTGCACTGGATGCGCTTGTCCTCTAGGCCGAGGATCGTGCCCAGGGTCTCGACGAGCCGGGTTTTGGCAAGGCCCGGGACACCGATCAGCAGCGCGTGTCCGCCGCACAAGAGGGTGATCAAGGCTTGCTCGACCACCTCGCGCTGACCAAAAATGATTTCGCCGATACGCTCGCGGACGAGGCTCAAGCGCCCGCCCAGTGCTTCGACCTCGGCAACGAGATCGGCGGAGGAGGCGTTGATGGGTGCAGTGGAATTCAAGCAGTCCGATCCCTTCTCAAACGACGCAACAGGTTCGAGCCTGATACAAAACGCTGGCTCCGGCAATTCCCCACCTGCGGCGTCCGCCCTCGGCGGCAGGAGGCCGCCCATCGATTGCGGCGATCTCGACATGCGGATCGCGCGTGACGGCAGCTGGTTCTATCGCGGATCTCCGATTGGCCGCGTGCCGCTCGTCAAGCTTTTTGCCTCCGTTCTGCGCCGCGAACCAGACGGCCGCTACTGGCTGGTGACCCCGGCCGAGCGCGGTCGCATCGAGGTCGAGGACGTCCCTTTCCTCGCAGTGGCGCTGACGGTCGACGGCGAAGGCCGCCAACAGCAGCTAATCTTCCGGACCAATCTAGACGACATTGTGACGGCGGGGCCGGACAATCCGCTGCGCGTCGAGACGGCTGCGAGCGGTCAGCCCGCACCCTATATTCTGGTACGCGACAACCTCGAGGCGCGGATCGCGCGCCCGGTGTTCTACGACCTGGTCGAGCTCGGAAAGGAGGAGCGTATCGAGGAGACCACCCAATTTGGGGTATGGAGCAGAGGCAGGTTTTTCCGGCTCGGCGAACCCGGCCCGGACTGGGATTGACGGTGAAACAGGAAATGGCCAATCCACTGACGCGGGACCTAGTGGTCGCGCGCTTCGCGCATCTCGGGCAACCCGGAAGACGTGGCTTTGGCGGCGCTGCGGACCCGGCTGAAGCCGCTGCCCTCAGGCGCGCGACGCGTGGCGACCATGATCTCAATCCGGGGTGGACGCCGCCGAGCGCCGAATTGCGGCCGGCGGCGGTGCTGGTTCCGCTTGTCGACCGCGCCGGCGGTATGTCCGTTCTGCTGACCCAGCGGACCGCGCATCTGAGCGCGCACGCCGGGCAGATCTCGTTCCCCGGCGGGCGGATAGAGGCGAGCGATCGCGACGCGAAGGAGGCGGCGCTGCGCGAGACCGAGGAGGAGGTCGGCCTGACGCGCGATCATGTGACGGTGATCGGTCGGCTCGACACTTACGTGACCGGGACGGGTTTCGAGATCATCCCGATGGTCGGCATCATCAGGGTACCTTTTCCGCTCGCGGCTGATCCGTTCGAAGTATCCGAGGTGTTCGAGGTGCCGCTTTCTTTTGTTCTCGACCCAAATAATCATCGGCGCGTGACGCGCGTCTTCGAGCAGCGGACACGGATCTTTTTCGTGCTGCCTTACGAGAACCGATACATCTGGGGGGCAACGGCGGGAATGCTGGTGAACCTGGCCGAGGTGCTCTCCGGCTGAGGAGGGAATGCTCCGCGTCCTCCTCACGATCGTCTTGCCACTTCTTCTGCCGACGGCGCTTTATCTGCTCTGGAGCCCAGCATGGCGGAATGGCGCGGCGCCATGGGCGGCGCTGCCGTGGGTATGGCTCGCCGGCGCGGGCGTGGCGCTGCTTGCGATCGTGTTGTTCGTTGTGACGGTGCATTTCGGCGCGCCGCAGGAGGGCGTCTATGTGCCGCCGCGGTGGCAGAACGGTCACATAATCCCCGGGCATATCGAACCGAAAATGGGCCGATGATCGAAGTCGAGAAAGGGCACCGGATCGCCCCGCAGCCGTGGATGGTCGAGCCGGCCACGCTCGCCGTGCTGCGGGCCTTCTCGGCCGGTGGTGTCGAGGCGCGCTTCGTCGGCGGTTCGGTTCGCGATGCGCTCCTGGGCCGCCCGATTGGTGACATAGACATCGCTACGCCCGCGCCACCAGAGCGGGTCATCGAGCTCTTGGAGAAATCCGGCATCAAGGTCGCCCCGACCGGTCTGGCCCACGGCACGGTAACCGCAATTATACCGCCGCGTCACTTCGAGATCACGACGTTGCGCCGGGACGTCGAGACTTATGGCCGCCGGGCCCGCGTCGCGTTCGACGCCGATTGGGCCGCCGATGCGGCACGCCGTGACTTCACGATCAACGCAATCTTTCTCGCTCCCGACGGTACGATCCACGATCCCGCGGGTGGCCTCGCCGATTTGCGCGCCCGCCGGGTTCGCTTCGTCGGGGATCCCGCGACCCGAATCGCCGAGGACGTGCTGAGGCTACTGCGCTATTACCGCTTCGAGGCTCGCTTCGGAACCGGCACTGGCGATCTTGAGGCGCGGGCCGCCTGCCGCGCCGCGGCACATCTGCTGCCGACGCTCTCGGCAGAACGCGTCGCGCAGGAACTCGTAAAGCTGCTCGAGACCCCGGACCCGACGCCGGTTTTACGGATGATGCGGGAGGATGACGTGCTCGCGGTGGTATTATCCGAAGCGCGCCGTCTCGATCGACTTCGGCGACTGATCGACATCGAGCCGGAGGCTGATCCGCTGCGGCGGCTGGCTGCGTTGATCGAGG
>DATEQL010000076.1:0-9996 GCA_035272665.1 Allostellaceae bacterium | reverse complement strand
GGCTCATTGATCGTCATGCCAAGCGCCCGCACGAGGTTGGCCCTGCTGACGATCCCGACGAGCTTGCCGTCCCGCACGACCGGCACGCGCTTGATCCGGTTCGTCTCCAGCAGAACCGCGATGTCGGCAACCGGAGTGGTCTCGGTAACGGAGATGACGTCGCGCGTCATGACGTCCCTCACCTTGCCGCTGTGCGACTTGACGTAATCTCCGGCGAGCTGGTTGGTCGACGCCATCATGTCGAGCCACCACGACCGGCGGCGCTCGGTTCCGGTTTCGGCACGGTGCAGGAGATCACCCTCGCTGACCATGCCGATCACCCGGTTCTCCCTGTCGGCGACCGGGACCGCACTGATGCCTCGTTCGGCCAGCAATTTCGCGACCGCCTGCACGGATGCATCCTCGTCGACCGTGATCACCTCGCTCGTCATCACGTCCATGGCGCGCATCGGAACGTCTCCACGCTGTTTATTGAATATTAAAACCATAAGACGCCATGATCTCGCATTGATCTAAATCAGGCCGCGCCGTTTGAGGAGGGTGATCGCTTCAATAAGATTAAGCCGCGCCCTATTCGGCAATCCCCAGCCGTTGCGCCAGATAGTCGACCGCGTGATTGAACGTGGCGAGGCTCGGGTAGTCGATCTCGGGAATGTCGATCGCTAGCCGCTCGGTGAGAGCGGTAACCAGGTTGAGGAAATCCATCGAGTCGATATCGAGCTCCTCGCGCAGTTCGGCGTTCGGATCGACCCGGCTTGCGTCGGTCTCGGGCGCTATCCGGCCGAGTTCGTCGATCAGGATGGCGTTGATGTCGTCGCGTGTCATAGCTTCTCCGGGCTCTGCAGTCGGCGGTCGATATCGGCGAGGAAGAGAGCACCGCGATGGCCGTCGCTCGCGCGGTGGTCGGCGGCGAGGGTTGTCGTCAGCACATGCCGAGCGGCTATCTTCCCGGCGACGACCCATGGCCGTTCGACCGGCATGCCAAAGCCGACGAGCGCGACCTGCGGCGGGTAGATGACGCCGAACACCGTTTCGACGCCGCGCTCGCCGAGATTGGTGACCGTGATCGTCGGATCCGACAGCTCGGAGCTGCGCAGCGCCCCGCGGCGAGCGCGGGTGACGAGGTCGCGCAACCGCGCCATCAGCTCGTCGAGCGGAAGTTTGTCCGCGTCGCGAATAGCCGGTGCGATGAGGCCACCGCCGCGGATCGCGATCGCCGTACCGATATGGATGCCGGACCCGAGCTGAAACCCTTCGGCGGTAAAGAACCCGTTGAACTCAGGCGCCTCGCCGAGCGCACGCGCAACGCCCTTGAGCAGCAATGCCGCGAGCAGCAGCCGTTGCGCCGGTGAGCGAGTTGCGTTGGCAGCCTCGAGCCAGGCGAGAGCGCGGGTAAGGTCGATGGTCGTGCTCAGATAGTAATGCGGGATCTCGCGCTTCGAGCGCGCCATCGCCGCGGCGATTGCACGGCGCATCTCTTTGAGGTCGAGGCGCTTCGTCAGGGCCGGACCGGACGCCGCCCCGGCTGCGGCACGCTCGACATCGGCATAGAGGATCGCGCCGCCCGGCCCGCTGCCGCTGAGGCCGGAAAGCGCGACCCCACGTTCGCTCGCCAACCGGCGCGCGGCGGGTGATGCCCTCGCCCGCCCCGCCGCAGGCGGAGGTTCGACACGGGGTGACGCTGCAGGCGCCGGTGCCGCCGGTGTGGCCGGAACCTCCAGGACCTTCGCCACAACGGCGGGCTGGGCACCGGCGATCAGCGCGAGCGGTGTCCCGACCGGCACCGTGGTACCGGGCTCGACGAGCCAGCGCTCGATCACGCCGTCCTCGAAGATGTCGATCTCGATGGCGCCTTTCTGCGTCTCGACAACAGCAACGATATCGCCGCGCCGCACGGGGTCGCCGGGCCGCTTCAGCCATTCGACCAATGTCCCGGCTTCCATGTCGGCACCGAGCGACGGCATGCGGAATTCGCCCATCAGCTGCCTAGGGCCGCCTTGGCCGCGGCGACGATCGCCGCGGGCTGCGGCAGTGCCGCCTCCTCGAGGTGATGGGGATAGGGGATCGGCACCTCGGCGCTGCACACGCGACCGACTGGCGCGTCGAGCTCCCAGAACGCCCCCTCCATGATGCGCGCGCTGATTTCGGCTGAAAGGCTACCGCTGCGCCAGCCTTCGTCGACGATAACCGCCCGACGCGTCTTGCGCACCGAGGCGAGCACGGTCTCGGCGTCGAGCGGCCGCAGCACGCGCAGGTCGACAACCTCCGCCTTGACCCCTTCCTTTGCCAGGGTCTCCGCCGCGTCGAGGGTCTTGAACAATGTCCCGCCATAGGTGACGAGCGTCACGTCTTTGCCTGGGCGCCGCACGATGGCGTTGCGGATATCGACTGATCCATTGGACGAGAGCACGCCGCTCCGGTTGTACAGCATGACATGCTCGAAGATCAGCACAGGGTTCGGATCGGCGAGTGCGGCGGCGAGCATGAACCGCGCGTCTTCCAGTGTCGCGGGGGTCAAGACCTTTAGCCCGGGGATGTGGGCGTACCAGCCTTCGAGGCTGTGAGAATGCTGCGCCGCCAGCTGCCGGCCGGCGCCGGTGGCCATGCGGATGACGACCGGCACTTCGAATTGCCCGCCCGACATGTGGCGGATCGTTGCTGCGTTGTTGACGATCTGGTCGAGTGCCAGGAGGCTGAAATTAACGGTCATGATTTCGACGATCGGGCGCATCCCGCCGAGGGCCGCGCCGATCCCGGCGCCGACAAAGGCCGATTCGGAGAGTGGCGTGTCGCGGATGCGCTCGGCGCCGAACTCGTCGAGCAGGCCCTTGGTGACCGCATAGCAGCCGCCGTAGCGCCCGACATCCTCGCCCATCAGAAAGACGCGCGGATCGGCGAGCAGCGCCTCCCGGATCGCCTCGCGCACCGCATCGCGGTAGGTGATCTCGCGAGCCTCGTCGGTCATGGCGCACCTTCCCCGGCATAGACGTCGCGCGCCAACTCGGCGACCGGCTCCCAATGCCCATTCTCCGCAAATGCGACGCTGCGCTCGACCTCCGCGGCAATTTGCGCCTCGATCGCGGTGAGGTCGGTCTCGTGCAATGTCCCCGTCTCGCGCATCCACAGCGCGAGGCGATCGATCGGATCGCGCCGCTTCCAGTCCTCGATCTCCGCCCGGTCGCGATAGAGCTGGGGGTCGAACATCGAATGCGCGCGGAAGCGATAGGTCCGGCATTCGAGGAGTGCCGGCCCGCCACCGCCGCGGATCGCCGCACAGACGCGCCGTGTCGCGGCTTCGACGGCAACGACATCCATGCCGTCGACGACTTCGGCGGGAACATTGTAGCTCTGCGCCTTGATGTGGATGTCGGGTTGCGACTCCGAGCGATCGAGCCGGGTGCCCATTGCGTAAAGATTGTTTTCGCAGACAAACAGCACCGGCAGCCGCCACAGCTCCGCCAGATTTAAGCATTCGTGGAACTCGCCCTCGGCGACCGCACCCTCGCCAAAGAAACAAGCGGCAATGCCGTCGCGCTGCTGCATCTTCTCGGCTAGCGCCAGACCGACGGCGAGAGGCAGTCCGCCGCCGACAATCGCGTTGCCGCCATAGAAGCGGGTGGCGGCGTCGAACAGATGCATTGATCCGCCGCGCCCGTGGCTGCAGCCTTCGGCCTTGCCGTACATCTCGGCCATGACCCCATCCATCGCCACGCCGCGGGCGAGAGCATGGCCGTGCTCGCGATAGGTCGCGACCACCGCGTCCGCCGGCGCCAGCGCCTGCATCGCGCCGACGGCGATCGCCTCCTCGCCGATGTAGAGATGCATGAACCCGCGGATTTTCTCCTTCTGATAAAGCTCGGCGCATTTCTCCTCGAAGCGGCGAATGCGCACCATTGCCCGCAGCAACGCCAGTAGGTGCTCGCGGCTCAGATGCGGCTTTAGCGGATGGGCCTCGCTCATGACGGCGGATCCTCGCGGCCCGAGAGGCCGCCCTCCGGCAGCCTGAACTCGCGAAGTTCGAAGATCGGCTTGCCGGAGCTTTGCAGCGGATAATCCGGCGGCTCGCGGACTCGGCGCTCACTCGGCGCACGTAACGTGTCTAGCATCATAATGGCTCGACAACCCCTACTGGATCAGAAAACGCTTTCGGAAGTTCGATCTGCTGCGCGGTCTTTGTCCTGGGGCAGACGTTTTGTGCATTGATGCAGATCAACAAACTCCCCGCCGTAGTGCTCGACGCCAGAATCCGTACGACAACCAAACGTTGATTGCAATATTACCGTTGGCTGCACCTGCAGCAAATCAGCAGCAAAACACTCGTTCAAGTCGTAGCGAGGTCCCGTTTCGGACAGCCCTGCGGCCCGGTTTTCCGCATGTCCACACCATGGGAGCACGTCCGTCCCCGCTGGCGTCGTTAGGAATCGCCCACCAGCTTACTCCCATATGATCAGATTATGACAATTTTATAGTGCTGTGTCGTCAATCCATCCGTACAACCGCAGGACGCCACCCGCCATTCTTGTTAAACGTCCGCTTCAACAGAAAGCGGACGTTCTGCGACCCGGTGACCAGAGCGGGATAGCGCAGCTGTCGAAGTGGCTCTGGTGCGCAATTTAGGAATTACGCACCACTGAACTCGAGGTAGGCCAGATCACGGTCCGTGAGACGGACTTCGCTGCGCCGGCGGCGCTGGAGCGCCAGCGCGGATGCGTCCGTAATAATCATCGGCCAGAGCATGGAGAGCGCTCGCTCCATCGCCGGCAAATATCGGTCCATACATCACCGCAAGCATACGTGGCGCGAGGTCCGCGAGCCGCCGCACCGTGCTGCCCGTGCTTGGGTGCCGAACCGCGAAGCCCCTGACGCGGGCGAGCACTCTGCCCCGTACGCTTATTCGGCGGCCAAGTTCGGGGTCGGCTCTAATGGCAACCCTGGGTGTCCGGTCACACTCTCGCTCGCCTTCCGCCCGCATGTCGCGGGCCTTCTCTTTCACCATCGGGAGAACCGAGGCGATGTTTTTCAGGTCCAGATCGGCCGCGACCCCCGGGTAACCAGCACGTTCGATCATGGGTCCCTATTTTCTGTTCTCGAACTGGTCAAAGACCCACTCGAGCGGGTCCTCGACCAACGTCCTGTCCCAATAGATGCGATGGTTCTTATTGCGAGGGCCGTAGTGGTAGTGCGGGCCATTCCAGAAACAGTCAAAGGCCAGGATCTCCGTTTCTTCCACGTGCGACTTTTCCGTCGACCCGCCGATGTCCGCCAAGACGTGGACGGCTAGGCCGCCATCTCCCATCGGCAGCCGCCGCATCTGCTAAAAAGCGAACATCGCCGTATCCGGCGCGAGGCCGAAGAGGACTCGGCCGATCGTTTCGTAATGCGCCTGCCTCCCCTGGGCCTGTTGCGAGGCGGTATGCATGTCGCGAAAGCGGCGCTCGAACGGGTGGTCGTCAAAGATCGCCGTAGCACCGGCGCTGTGATAGAGGGTGTTGACCACCTCGCGAGCCTGGTCAATGGCCCAGGTCGAGGCGAGGCGAATCTTCGTGTTTTGCTCCAGGCTCAGCTCGCCGGTGTCGCCGACCGCTTCCCAGATCTCGGCGAGACCGCTCAGCAGGAAAGCCCGCGCCGAGCCCAGCCGCGCCTCGGCCTGCGCCCGCTGCGACTGGATCACCTGGTTCTCGCACAGCCGCTGGCGGGCGCCGCGCGGCACCTTCTCCGTCGCGAGTTCGGTGAAATCGGCGATCATGCCGCGCGCGATGCCGAGCGCCACCGCGGCAACGCCGCAGGCGTACAGACTGCTGCTGCTGAAGCAGTAGAGCCGGCCCGGCTGGCGCGGCGCGATCTCGGGGTCGCGCAGCACAGTATAGCGCTCCGGGATGAAGAGATCGGTCACCGAATAGCGGTCGCTGCCGGTGCCGCGCAGGCCGACGACATGCCAGATATCGGTCATCGTCGCGCTGGGTTTCGGAAAGAGCAGGGTGCGCAGGATTTCGCCGCCATCCGCGCGGCACAGCGGCGCGCCGTCGGGGCCCCGCGTCACGATATGGGCGCCGAGCCAGCTCGCGTGATGGCTGCCGCTGGCGAAATTCCAGGCGCCGGTCAGACGGAACCCACCGGGGACACCGCGCAGCTCGGCCGGGCCGACCGGGCCCCAGGCGACGATGCCGTCCGGCGGTCCGAAAATTTCTTCTGCGACTTCGGGATCGAGAAACGCGGCAGCCATCGAGCAGCCGTTCGCCTGTTCGACGCACCATGCGGTGCTGGCGTCATGGCCAGCGATTTGCTCGATCACCTGCACGTAGGTCATCGGGTCGAGTTCGGCGCCGCCGAGAGAACGCGGCTGCAACAAGCGGAACAGCCCATTCTCTATCAGCGCCGACACGATCGATGCCGGTAATTCGCGGTTTCGCTCGATCTCGTCCGCCGCCGCGGCGAGAGCAGGCCCGAGCGAGCGGGCACGCGCGACGTAATCCGGGCCGTCGTGCAAAACCTCGTCCATCTCTCGACCTCCTTCTGCGCGTCGTGGCGCTTTGAGCATTCAACCAGCTACCCGCGCCGCTCGTCCTTGATCTGGATCAAAGACGCCGAGCCACCGGATTTTGACGGACAGTGGGGTACGGATTCAGACGGTCGCGGTGTCCGCGGGTACGGGGTTGAACATTCTCCTGTTTGGTTGGCCCGTATTCAACGAGCCTTGCAGCAATTGCAGGTCAGCGCTGTGCAAGAAAGTCACGCGTTGTTTGCGACCTACTAACTCAGACGGCGATGTCCAACGCCGGCTCCATGGCCGCCTGCTCGCCCATACGGTGAATTGGTAGACTGATCGTCACTGTCGTCCCCAGGTCCGGCGCGCTGGCAATATCGAACCGGCCACCATGCAGGACGACCAGCGTTTTTGAGATCGGCAGTCCAAGGCCGGTGCCCTGCTGCCCTCGCATCTTACCTCCGCCTACTTGCGTGAACGGCTCCAAGGCGGGGTTGATGTCCTCCGGCGCGATGCCGATTCCGGTATCCCTGACGGCAATGTGCAGTTCACTCGCGCCGACCGAGGCCGAGACCTCGACGTGTCCGCCGGCAGGGGTAAATTTCACCGCATTGGTGAGGAGGTTGAGCAGCACCTGGCGCATACGGAGGCGATCCGCTTCGATCCTCGGACATCGCGCATCGAGATCGATGACAATTTGAACCCGAGCACTGTCTGCTTTCTTCGCAATCATCGATACTGCTTCGGTGATGACCTTAGTGACATCAAGCGGCTCGAGGTCGAGTTCGATCTTGCCCGAACTCAATTTGGCGATATCCAATATGTCGTTGATGATCGCGAGCAGATGCTGGCCGCTGGTGCGCACGATCTCGCCATATTGGCGGTAGGTTTCCGATAGGGGGCCCTTTAATTTCTGCTCGATCATTTCGGAAAACCCGATGATCGCATTGAGCGGTGTTCGCAACTCGTGGCTCATACTGGCGAGGAATTCGGACTTGGCGCGGTTCGCGGCCTCGGCGCTTTGCTTCGCTTCGACGAGTTGTCGGTCGATCAGTTTGCGCTCGATCGCGTGGCGGATTGCCCGGCTGATCAGATCGCCGCCACCTTGGCCTTTGATCAGGTAATCCTGAGCGCCATGCTGAATGGCGGCCAGGGCCGTGGCTTGGTCCTCAAGGCCGGACAGCACGATCAGCGGTAATGTCGGGTTCTCGGTACACAGCCTGGTCACCATGGGAATACCGCTGGCGTCGCCGAGCGAAAGATCGAGAAGGATGACATCGAACCGCTCTGCTCCCAGGCGCGTACACCCGCCTTCGAAGGTCGCGATATCAACAAGCTCAAAGGAAAGCGTGCCCGACTCGTGCAAGAGCTCGCGCGTCAGCCGCGCATCCGCGGGGTTGTCCTCGATCAACAGTATGCGAAATGTCTCGGCTGCCGGGTCTGCTACGAGCAGAGCCATCTGTTGTCGCCCTGATGGAATTTAGTCCAACCCGTATTCACTGCGGCGCGGCAGCGCGACGACCGTGAGCCAGAAATCCTCGATCGTGCGGATGATGACCAGGAATTTATCCAGATCGACCGGTTTGGTGACGTAGCAGTTGGCATGGAGTTGATAGCTTTTGACGATGTCCTGCTCGGCCTCGGAGGTGGTAAGCACGACGATGGGAATCATTTCCAAGCGTCGGTCTTGCCGTATATCGCTGAGCACCTCACGGCCATCCTTACGCGGCAGATTCAGGTCGAGAAGGATCAGATCCGGCATGGGAGCCTCTGCGAAAGGCTCCTCGCGCTTCAGGAAAGCCATCGCTTCGACGCCGTCTTTCACGTGATAAAGGTTATTGCGCAGCTTGCCTTCGCGCAGCGCTTCCATTGTCAATCGGGCATCGCCGGGGTTGTCCTCGACAAGCAAAATTTCAGCGGGACGCAGTTCGGTCATGTCACCCATTGCAGCAACTCTCCCCGGCGGCAGCCGGCAAAGTGAAATGGAGGCGGTTGGACCGATGCGGTTTCTCGCCCGGCGCTTCCAACCGCCCGGCAGCAGCCGGCAAAGTGAAATGGCAGCGGCTGCCCTGACCCGGTACCGAATCGATCCAGATCCGGCCGCCATGATGCTCTACCACTTTTTTTGCTATGGCGAGGCCGATCCCCGTTCCCGGGTATTTGCTGCGCTCGTGTAAGCGCTGGAAAATCAGAAATACTCTTTCCAGATACTCGGGCTCGATGCCAATTCCGTTATCTTCGACGGTGAAGTGCCAGAAGGAGTCTTCAAACCTCGCGCCGATACGGATGACCGGGGGCTCCTCGCGGCGGAACTTGATTGCGTTAGAAATAAGGTTCTGCAATAGCTGGGCGAGCAGCGCGCGATCGCCGATAACGGTGGGGAGCTCGCCGATCTGGATTCGCACATCGCCGTCGGATATCGCCCCTCGCAGGTTGGCGACCGCCAGATTGGCCACCTCGCAGACGGGTACGGGCGCTAAAGCGTTGCTTTTACGGCCGACGCGCGAATAGTTCAGCAAGTCGTTGATCAGCTGCTGCATGCGTTTTGCGCCCTCAACCGCGAAATCAATGAATTCGTTGGCGTCCTTGTCGAGCTTATCCTTGCAGCGGCGTTGCAGAAGTTGGCAATAGCTGGCCACCATCCGCAGCGGTTCCTGCAGATCGTGGGATGCGACATAGGCAAATTGCTCGAGCTCGGCGTTGGAGCGCTGGAGTTCTTGGCTATGTTCTTCGATTTCCTTGGATTTTCGCTTTATCTCGGTGATATCGGTGCTAATGCCGATCGTGCAGCCGTTCTCAGTCCGTCGTTCGACGATTTGGGCCCATCGCCCATCTGCGTAGGCGCGTATCGCATTGGTGTTGCCGGCACGATGCTGCGCCATGCGCTCTTCAATCCATTCTTCCGGATTCGTTGTGGCCGGCAAGTACCCGTTTTCAACCTGGGCACGAAGCAAGTCTTCGAAAGGCGTGCCGGGGACCAAGAGGCCTGCGACTTGGGGAAAGTATTGCGATGTTGCGCCGTTACAGAAGAGGACGCGATCTTCGGAGTCACATAGCATCAGACTCGACGGAATATGTTCGAGGGCATCGACAAAGAGACGGTGGACTTGGTTGAGCCGCTCGAGCTGCTCCTCACGTTCCTTCAAGCCGGTGATATCTGAGTAAAACGAGACGGTATCGCCTTCTTTAGTCCGCCGCTCGCGCATCAGGATCCAGCGTCCATCGCGGAGTTGGAGAACGGGCTCACCCATGCCCCTACGGTGCCGCTCCGTTCGCCATTGCAGAAATTCTTGTCCGTCTTTGAGGCCCGAGTAAAAATCGTTCGACAGAACGAGCCGGTCGTCTTGGTCATAGAGGGCGAATCCTGCGGGTGCGCTCTCGATAGCGCTCAACAGTCGCGACTCGGCGGTCCGGCGAGCCTGCGCTTCGCGGTCGACCGCAGCGGCTTGCCGCGCCGCTCTGGTAGCGAGATACAACGCGATGACCGTCATGACGATCAGGAGCCCCAGATC
>DATEQL010000075.1:0-3333 GCA_035272665.1 Allostellaceae bacterium | reverse complement strand
TCCGGCGTCGGCCGCGGCGGCGCTCGGGCACGAGCGCACTCGGGTGGGTCAGGGCCTCCTCGAAAAGCTCGCGCCGGACGAACTCGTAACCGATGATTTGCCGGAACTCCGCCGCGGACAAATGCTTCCTCCGCTGACCCTTCGGTTAGTTGACGCCATGGAATAGCCGATCGTAGCGGATCGCGAACGGCCATTTCCAGAACTCCCAGAGTCGCGCCGACCCGTCGGTCGAAAAGAAGATGAACTGGGCCCGTCCGATCAGATTCTCGGCCGGCACGTAGCCGACGGCGGACAGGACGCGGCTATCCTGCGAGTTGTCGCGATTATCGCCCATCATGAAGTAATCGCCAGGCGGGACGTCGTAAACCTGTGTGTTGTCGAGCGGTCCGTTGTCACCCATCTTGATGATCCGATGCTGGACCCCGTTCGGCAGAGTTTCGATATATTGAGCAAGTGGGATGACGCCGTTGCCCTCACGATAGAAAAAGTCCTCGATGCGCTTGCGCGGACAGGGCTGATCGTTGATGTAGAGGATGCCGTTTTTCATCTGGATGTGATCGCCGGGCAAACCGATGAGCCGCTTTATGTAGTCGGTAGAATTGTCGGTCGGCAGCTTGAAGACAGCCACGTCACCGCGCTCGGGGGAATGGAACAGGATCCGTCCCGAGAACAGCGGTAACCCGAGAGGCAACGAGAAGCGGCTATATCCGTAAGAAAACTTCGAAACGAATAGATAATCGCCGATCAACAACGTCGGCACCATCGAGCCCGACGGAATATTGAATGGCTCATAGGCAACCGTCCGCACGACCAAGGCGATCAGAATAGCGTAGACGACGGTCTTGATAGTATCGACGACGCCACCGGAAGATTTTCTTTTGGTGATGCCGGTGCGCGCAGAATTGGCTTTCATGGAGTGCCTTGAGGACCTGGGTTGCGCAGGATCAAGCCGATCGAGGTGCCGCAAGTCAAGGGCGCGCCGAGCCCGGAAAAATTTCGCGGTCTCAGCCCGCCCGCACGGGCACGGCGGTGATGATCACAACCGCCTGGGCGATCGGCGGCTCGTCGGTCAGCGTGATGTCGAGGCGAGCCGTCATCCCCGCCGGCGTGATCTCCTCGAGCCGTCGCAGGGCGCCGCCGGTCAGCCGCATCGAGGGCTGTCCCGACGGTAGGTTGACCACGCCCAGGTCGCGCCAGAACACGCCGCGCCGGAAGCCCGTGCCGAGCGCTTTCGAGCAGGCTTCCTTGGCGGCGAATCGGCGGGCATAGCTCGCCCCCCGATCGGCGCGGCGGTCGCTCTTCCGGCGTTCGACATCGGTAAAGATGCGGTCCAGAAAGCGATCTCCAAAGCGCTCTATCACCTGCTCGATGCGGCGGATATCGACCAGATCGCTGCCGAGGCCGAGGATCATCGCAGCCCGCGGGTTCGGCGCGCGGCCATCAACCGCGCGCTCGTTCGACCGAGTTGATGACCGGGGTCGCCCGCAACGCGGCGATGATCGTCGTCAAGTGCTTCACATCGCCGACTTCGATGTCGATCATGATCTCGAAGAAGTCCGGCGAGCGGTTGGTGATCTTCAAATTGCTGATATTGCCGCCTTGCTTGCCGATCACCGTGGTCAAGCTACCGAGATTGCCGGGTTCGTTGGCGATCGTGACGTTGACCCGACCGACATGGATCGCATCGGCATCGTTGTTGCCCCAGGCGACGTCGAGCCAGCGCTCCGGGCTCTCGGCGAAGCTCTCAAGCGTGTCGCAGTCGATCGTGTGGATCGTGACACCCTTCCCCGTGGTCACGATGCCGACGATGCGGTCCCCCGGGAGCGGGTGGCAGCAGCCGGCGAAATGCAGCGCCATGCCGGGAATCAGGCCGCGGATCGGCACCGCCGTCTCGTTGCGCTTAGCCCGTTGTCGCGCCCGTGCCAGCGAGACGACCTTGGTCTTGGCTTCCTGAGGGCGCGGGAAGGCGGCGTTGGCGACCGCGCGCCCGGTCACCAGCCCTTGACCGACCGCGACATAAAGATCCTCGACAGTCGCACAGCTGAAATTCTTGAGCACGGCCTCGAGCGGCCGCTCCGAAAACTCCTGGCCCTCCTGGCGGAACGCCTTTTGCACGATCGCCCGCCCGAGATCGAGATACTGAGCGCGCTGCTGGGTGCGGATGAAGCGGCGGATGCGCGCCCGCGCCTTGCCGGTGACGACAAACCGTTCCCAGGTCGGCGACGGCGTCTGCGCCTTCGAGGTGATGATCTCGACCTGATCGCCGTTGCCGAGCTGGGTGCGCAACGGGACCAGCCGGCTATTGATCTTTGCCCCGACACACCGGTCACCGATCTCGGAGTGGACCGCATAGGCAAAGTCGACGGGTGTCGCGCCGCGCGGGAGCGCAATCAGGTCGCCCTTCGGGGTGAAGGCAAAGACTTGGTCCTGGAACATCTCGAGCTTGGTGTGCTCGAGGAATTCCTCCGGCCCCGAAGCGTGATCGAGGATTTCCAGCAGTTCGCGCAGCCAGCGATATTGCGGTCCTTCGGTCGTGCCGGCGTCTTGCTTGTAGGTCCAGTGCGCGGCGACGCCGAGCTCGCCGATTTCATGCATCTCGCGGGTGCGGATCTGCACCTCGATGCGCTGCTGCTCGGGCCCGATGACCCCGGTGTGCAGCGAGCGGTAATTGTTCGGCTTGGGGGTCGAGATGAAGTCTTTGAACCGGCCGGGCACCACGTGGTAGGCGGAATGGATGGTGCCGAGGGCATGGTAGCAATCGGCGATATCGTCGACGAGGATGCGAAACGCCATGACGTCCGAGAGCTGCTCGAAGGCGACGTTCTTACGCTGCATCTTGCGCCAGATCGAATAGGGCGATTTCTCACGACCGGAGACGACCGCCCCGCAGACGCCACCCTCCGCGAGCTTGCTGTCGAGCTCGGCGAGGATGCGCGGCACGACGGCCGCACCCTTGTCGCGCAGGAAATTGAGACGCGCCAGAATGCTGCCGCGCGCGTCGCCGTGCAGCTCGGTGAAGGCGAGGTCTTCGAGCTGGTCCTTCATTCGGTGCATGCCGAGCCGCTCCGCCAGCGGCGCGTAGATATCCATTGTCTCCCGAGCGATCCGGCGGCGCCTTTCATCACTGTTGATAAACCGCAACGTCTGCATGTTGTGCAGCCGATCGGCCAGCTTGACGAGCAGCACGCGAATGTCCTCGGACATGGCGAGGACGAGCTTGCGGAAATTCTCGGCCTGTTTGGTCTGATCGGATTGCAGCTCGATCCGCGACAGCTTGGTCACGCCGTCGACGAGCCGAGCGATCTCGGGACCGAACACCCGCTCGATGTCGTC
>DATEQL010000074.1:0-5445 GCA_035272665.1 Allostellaceae bacterium | reverse complement strand
GGGCCGGCCGGCGTCAGTTCAGCGAATCGCGCAAACCCTTGCCTGGCTTGAACTTGGCCTGTTTGGATGCTGCGATCTTGATTTTCTCACCCGTGCGGGGGTTGCGCCCTTCGGAGGCTGCCCGCGAGGCGACCGAAAAGGTGCCGAAGCCGACGAGGCGCACCTCGTCGCCGCCCTTCAGCGCGTCTTCAATTGCTTCGAACACCGCATCTACCGCTTTGCTCGCCTCCGTTTTTCTCAGTTCGGTCTTGCCGGCCACGGCGTCGACGAGTTCGTTTCTGTTCACGGGTAGCCCCCCTGAGCGAGTGTGCTGGATCGTTGCTGCCTATTCGCCTGAGAGTTTAGAGCGCAGTCGTCGACGGGTCAACCATGCCGAAGACAAAGAATCGAAGCGATTTTCAGGCATTACAGCCCGTTCCGGATGCTCTATCTCAGTCCGCGGCTCGGGTGGTTTACAAAGCGCCCGATCAATGCGTTAGCAGCCCCGAGCGCTCTTCGCTAGTTGCTGGAATCACGGGCTCTGGTTCGCCGTCTTCGGACCACGCCATCGGGGTTAACTGCGCCGCCAGCGCCTGGCTGAGCAACTCGTCGACCGTGCCGACCGGAATGATCCTCAATCCCCGCTTCACGTTGTCGGGGATCTCCGCCAGATCCTTCTCGTTCTCCTTTGGGATCAGCACCGTTTTCAAGCCGCCGCGAAGCGCAGCGAGAAGTTTCTCCTTAAGCCCGCCGATCGGCAACACACGACCACGAAGCGTGATTTCGCCGGTCATCGCGATGTCGCGCTTGACCGGGATGCCGGTCAGCACCGAAACGATCGAGGTCACCATCGCGACCCCGGCCGAGGGTCCGTCCTTCGGTGTGGCTCCCTCCGGCACGTGCACGTGAATGTCCTTCTTCTCGAAAATCGTCGGTTTGATGCCAAAGGCATAGCTACGCGACTTGACATAGCTTTCGGCTGCCTGGACCGACTCCTTCATGACATCACCGAGCTTGCCGGTCGCGGTGACTCGCCCCTTGCCGGGGAGCGTCACCGCCTCGATCGTCAACAGCTCGCCACCGACCTCGGTCCAGGCGAGCCCGGTCGTGATCCCGACCAGGTCCTCGCTCTCGGCCTCGCCAAAGCGGAAACGTCGCACCCCGGCATATTTTTCGAGGTTGCGCCGCGTCATGGCCACCCGCTCGGCCTTCTTCATCAAGATGTCCTTGATAGCCTTGCGGGTCAGATTGGCGATCTCGCGCTCGAGGTTACGCACCCCGGCCTCGCGGGTGTAGTAACGGATAATGTCTCGCACCGCGTCGTCGCTGATGCTCCATTCGTTCTTTTTAAGCCCGTGGGCGGCCATCTGCTTGGGGATCAGATGGCGACGGGCGATCTCCACCTTCTCGTCCTCGGTGTAGCCGGGGATACGGATGATCTCCATCCGGTCCATCAACGGCTGCGGGATGCGCAAGGTGTTCGCAGTCGTGACGAACATCACGTCCGAAAGGTCGTAATCCACTTCGAGATAGTGATCGTTAAAGGTCGAGTTCTGCTCGGGGTCGAGTACCTCTAGCAGTGCGGAGGATGGGTCGCCGCGCCAATCCGCGCCGAGCTTGTCAACCTCGTCGAGCAGGAACAGCGGGTTTGACGACTTCGCCTTCTTCATGCCTTGCAGGACCTTGCCCGGCATCGAGCCGATATACGTCCGCCGATGGCCGCGAATCTCGGCCTCATCGCGAACGCCGCCAAGCGACATCCGCACGAAGTTCCTTCCGGTCGCGCGCGCGACCGATTTGCCAAGCGAGGTCTTGCCGACCCCCGGCGCTCCGACCAGGCACAGGATCGGACCCTTCATCTTCTTCATACGCTGCTGGACCGCGAGGTATTCGAGGATGCGTTCCTTCACCTTCTCGAGCCCGAAATGGTCGGCATTGAGAACCTTCTCGGCCCCCTTGATATCCCGTTTGATCTTGGTCCGGTTGTGCCAGGGAACCGATAGCAGCCAATCGAGGTAATTGCGGACCACCGTCGCCTCAGCCGACATAGGGCTCATGCTGCGGAGCTTTTTCAGTTCGGCAATCGCCTTGTCGTGCGCTTCCTTCGAGAACTTGGTCTTGTTGATTCTGTCTTCGAGCTCGGCCATCTCGTCGCGGCCGTCCTCGCCCTCGCCGAGTTCCTTTTGGATCGCCTTGAGCTGCTCGTTTAAGTAGTATTCGCGCTGGGTTTTCTCCATCTGGCGCTTGACGCGGTTGCGGATCCGTTTTTCGACTTGGAGGACCCCGATCTCGCCCTCCATATAGCCAAACACCTTTTCGAGCCGCTCGGAGACCCCCGCGCTCTCGAGCAGCTCCTGCTTCTCGGGAATCTTCAAGGTGAGATGCGAGGCGACCGTGTCGGCGAGCTTGCCGGGATCCTCGATCTGATTGATCGAGACCAGCACCTCGGGGGGGATCTTCTTGTTGAGCTTGATATATTGCTCGAATTGCGAGACCACAGTCCGGGCGAGTGCCTCGGTCTCCTGCTGAGTACCCGCGCTCTCCCCGATGGTTTCGGCGAACGCCTGGAAGAATGAATCGTTGTCGGCAAAGCGCTGGATTCGGGCGCGCTGCCCGCCCTCGACGAGCACCTTGACTGTGCCATCGGGCAGCTTGAGCAGCTGAAGCACGGTACCGACCGTACCGACCGTGTAGATATCCGAGGTGGAGGGATCGTCTTGCGCAGCGTTCTTCTGGGTGACCAGAAGAATCTGTTTGTCGTCCTTCATCACGTCCTCGAGTGCCCGCACCGATTTCTCGCGCCCGACGAAAAGCGGCACGATCATGTGCGGGAACACGACGATGTCGCGAAGGGGCAGGACCGGATAGAGCGCTCCGCGCGCATGTTCTAACATGAGCCCTCTTCTGCAAAGGACCATCCCGGGGAAAGCCGGGACGGCAACAACGGGAATGGCATCTTTAGGTTGGCCTCGTTTCGCCGGCAGTCAAGTCGCCGTACGATGGCTCCGCCCGTCCGTTGCACAGCGCGCTCAGTCGCCAGTGCCGACATCGCCACGGCGATCGGAGTAGATGTGAAGCGGTTTTGCCCGCCCCTCGACCACCTCACGGTTGATCACTATCTCGCTGACGCCCACGAGGCTCGGCAACTCGAACATCGGATCGAGGAGGATCGCCTCGAGAATCGATCGCAGCCCGCGAGCGCCAGTCTTGCGCAATATTGCTTTGTGGGCAACTGCCTTCAGCGCCTCGTCGTTCAATTCCAGGCGAACATCCTCCATCTCGAACAGTCGCTGATACTGCTTGACGAGAGCGTTCTTTGGCTTGGTAAGGATGTCCACCAACACCGCCTCATCGAGGTCGTCTAGCGTCGCCACCACCGGAAGGCGGCCGACGAATTCAGGGATCAGGCCAAACTTTAGGAGATCCTCGGGTTCGAGGTCCTTCAGAATCTCCCCGGTTTTGCGCTCGTCCGGTCCGCGCACTTCGGCGCCAAAGCCGATCGAGGTGCCCTGGCGGCGCTGGGCAATGATTTTTTCGAGCCCCGAAAAGGCCCCGCCGCAGACAAAAAGGATATTCGTGGTATCGACCTGGAGAAATTCCTGTTGCGGGTGCTTACGGCCACCTTGCGGCGGCACCGAAGCGATCGTTCCTTCCATGATCTTGAGCAAGGCTTGCTGGACGCCTTCCCCCGACACGTCCCGGGTGATCGATGGATTGTCGGACTTGCGCGAGATCTTGTCGACCTCGTCGATGTAAACGATCCCTCGCTGTGCGCGCTCGACGTTGTAATCGGCGGCTTGCAGTAACTTTAGAATGATGTTTTCGACATCCTCTCCGACATAACCGGCCTCTGTCAGCGTGGTTGCGTCCGCCATGGTAAAGGGCACGTCGATGATCCGCGCGAGGGTTTGAGCCAGCAAGGTCTTGCCCGAGCCGGTCGGCCCGACCAGCAGGATATTCGATTTCGCTAGTTCGACGTCGTTGTTCTTCGCGCCGTGAGCCAGACGCTTGTAATGGTTGTGCACAGCGACCGAGAGGACACGCTTGGCATGGTCCTGACCAATCACGTAGTCGTCCAGGACCTTGCAAATATCGCGCGGCCCGGGTACTCCGTCGCGCGACTTGACGAGCGTCGTCTTGTGCTCCTCACGGATGATGTCCATGCAGAGCTCGACACACTCATCGCAGATGAAGACGGTCGGCCCAGCGATCAGCTTTCTGACTTCGTGCTGGCTCTTGCCACAAAACGAGCAGTAGAGCGTATTCTTTGAGTCGCTACCGCTGGATTTGGTCATCGCCACTCCGTCGCCGGCGGCCCGGCCCCCGGTTCCCCAAGTATATGTGCTCCTGGCAGATCAACAACCAGTTAATCATAGCAGGCAGCGCTTATAACGCCGCTGTCGTCAAGCGCCCGCCCTCGGCTAATTAAACCCTTTCTCCGATTCGTCGCGGCCGGGGCGGTTTTCCACCACCTCGTCGATCAGGCCGAACTCCTTCGCCTCGACGGGCGACAGGAACTTGTCGCGCTCGAGCGCGGATTGGATCGCTTCGAGCGGTTGGCCGGTATGCTTGACGTAGATCTCGTTGAGCCGCGCCCGCAAGGCCAGGATCTCGCGCGCCTGGATTTCGATGTCGGTGGCCTGCCCCTGCGCCCCGCCCGAGGGCTGGTGGATCATGATCCGCGAGTTCGGCAGCGAATAGCGCTTGCCTTTGGCGCCGGCGGCCAGCAGCAGCGAGCCGGCGGAGGCGGCCTGACCAATACACACCGTCGCCACCGGCGAGCGGATATACTGCATCGTGTCGTAGATCGCCAGGCTGGACGTCACGACGCCGCCCGGCGAGTTGATGTAGAAATTGATGTCCTTGTTCGGGTTGTCCGCCTCCAGGAACAGCAGCTGGGCGCAAATCAGGCTGGCGACGGCATCGTGGATCGGCCCGACCAGAAAAATGATCCGCTCCTTGAGCAGGCGCGAATAGATGTCATAGGCGCGCTCGCCACGATTGGTCTGCTCGACGACCATCGGGACCAAGTTGTTCATGTACTGTTCGAAATGCTCGGACATTCAGAGCCTCCTTGGCAGAGCCGTGCGGGAGACGCTCGGCTCGGATTGGGTCAACTCGGTGGCGCATCTTCTCCGGTGGGATCAGGTATGGCCAACAATTCCTGCGGGGTGACTTTACGTTCTCCGATCTTCGCCAGCTCGACGATAAAGTCGATAACCTTGTCCTCGAAGATCGGCGCCCGCAGAGTATCGATGGCAGCGGGGTTCTGGCGGTAGAAATCGAGGACTTGCCGCTCGTGGCCGGGATGGCGTCGCGCCTCGCGAGTGATCGCTTGGTTCACCTCGTCTTGGGTGACCGTAATGTTGTTGCTGCGCCCGACCTCCGCAAGCAGCAGGCCTAGCCTTACCCGGCGCTCGGCGATCTTCCGGTATTCGGCTTTCACCGCCTCTTCGCTTTGGCCCG
>DATEQL010000073.1:0-3421 GCA_035272665.1 Allostellaceae bacterium | reverse complement strand
CGCGCGGCGACGCCACCGTGCCGCAATGCGCGGACCCGGTGCCCGACTTGAAAACCGGCTGCATTTTCCAGCCTTTCTGGGACGACCCGGTGGCGATCCAGCCTTCCGGTCAGGGCGGCACCAACTGGTCGCCGATGCCGTACAGCCCGGACACCGGGTACTTCTATGTGCCCGGGACGATCCGCACCAGTGTGTTCGAACGGTTTCCCCGGCATTACCGGCCCGGCAATATTTACACCAGCGGTTCGCAGGAAGCGGCTTTCCACACGCCGCTCGCCGGCACCTTCACCGCCATCGACGGCAAGACCAACAGGATCGCATGGCAGCAAAAAATGCCTTACCGTATGGGCGGCGGCAGCGGCTCGACGGTCACCGCGAGCGGATTGCTCCTGCGCGGCGAACCGGACGGCAACTTCGCTGTCCTCGACGCCAAGAGCGGCGAGGTGTTGTGGAAGTTTCAGACGGGGTTCGGCGCCGACGCGCCGCCGATCGTCTACGAGGTTGACGGCGACGAATACATCGCCATCGCGACCGGCGGCAATTCGATCCAGCGAGATGCCACCGGCGACGCCGTATGGGCGTTTTCGCTGAAGGGCCAAGTCGGTCCGGCGTGGTGGCCGCCAACGCCGCCGCCAACCGGTCTCGGCCTGGGGCTTTATTGGCGTATTCGGGATGCGCTCCTCTCGCTATGGCAAGGCGATGGGCGTCACGTTCGTCTCGAAGGCCCGAGCGAGCCGGGTGCTCACGGAGATCGCGGAGACCGATGACGAGATCGTGGGTATCCGGACCATCGACGCTTGAGTTCCTGCGGCTTGTTGATCAGGCTCACGTGCTGCGCGCGCTGGCGCACACGGCCTCAGGTCGGGACGGAGGGATGGTCCCTGCGGTCGAACAAAGGGATGAAGCGTAATCACACCGCCGAAATGTTCTGCCCCACCCACACTGGATCGCGAAAAGGCAAGTTACTTGATTTTTGACATCATCGACAGTATTGTTTATAGACATAATCGATCGTACGGACTCCGTCAACAGCAGATTTTCCTAAGTTTGAGACTGAAGGCATGAGTGACGCCTGTGAATTCACGATTTTGATGCCGTGTCTCAACGAGGCGGAGACCCTGGCGCGCTGTATTTCCAAGGCGCGGGCCTTCCTCTCCCGGAGCGGCTGCACGGGCGAGGTAGTTATCGCGGACAATGGCAGCACCGACGGCTCACAGGCGATCGCCGCGACAAACGGCGCCCGGGTGGTTCATGTCGCCGAGCGAGGCTATGGCAGCGCTCTCCTCGGCGGCATTCGTGCAGCGCACGGCAAGTACGTAATCATGGGCGACAGCGACGACAGCTATGATTTCAGCCGGCTGGACACGTTCGTCGAACAGCTGCGCGCCGGCTATCAGCTCGTCATGGGCAACCGCTTTCGCGGCGGCATCCTGCCGGGTGCGATGCCGCCGCTGCACCGTTATCTCGGCAATCCTCTCCTGACCGCGATCGGCCGTATGTTCTTCCGCAGCGGATGCGGAGATTTTCATTGCGGCCTGCGCGGGTTCGATCGCGCCGCCATTCTTGGTCTGGACCTCCAAGCCTCGGGAATGGAATTCGCGACCGAGATGGTCGTAAAGGCGACGGTTGCCAAGCTGCGATTGACCGAGGTGCCGACCACGCTGTCACCGGATGGGCGTGGCCGGCCGCCGCATCTGCGCAGCTGGCGCGACGGCTGGCGCCATCTTCGCTTCTTGCTGCTGTTCAGCCCGCGCTCGCTGTTCCTCTATCCCGGATTCGGCCTCTTTACCATCGGCTGTTTGGCGATGGCGTGGCTCTTGCCGCAGCCGCGCCAGCTGGGGAACGTCGGCTTTGACGTGCACACCCTCCTCTATGCGTCGCTGGCCGTCGTCGTGGGATTCCAGTCGATGATGTTCTGGGTCTTTGCCAAATTATACGGCATGCGGGAACGGATCGTACCGCCTGATCCCTGGTTCCGCTCGCTGATGTCGGTCGTCACGCTGGAAGCCGGGCTCATCGCCGGGGCAGTCCTGTTGCTGGGCGGGCTCGGCCTTGCCGTCTACGCGCTTGGTAGCTGGGGCGCAGAAGGGTTTGGCGCGCTAGCCTACGCGGAGACGATGCGCCTCGTCATACCGTCGAGCACCGCCATCCTGCTCGGCTTTCAGATCATCTACAGCGCCTTCTTTGTCAGCATTCTCGAGATCCGGGCTTCCCGCCCCGAAGGGACAGTAGCGGATCGTTCGGCCGAAGCGGCCTAGTCGGTCGGATCAGCCAAGCGTTCGCCGAGGATCTTCGCGCTGTCAGGAGCGCGTTCGGCCAACCGACGAGCTGCGCGGGCCTTCCGAACCGAGGACCTCTGGCCTAAGACAGAAGCACCTGGGAACGCTGGTAGTTAAGATGGCGGGTGCTGCACCTGTCGCGCAACCACAGCCAAACCGACGGTCGGGATTCGGAACAATCGTCTCGCCGCCCATCACACGGAGGAGGGACTCGCTAATGTGTCAGGTCGAGTTGGGTGAGCCAAATGTCTGCTCCGCGATCGGGACGCCGCTGGTGTTCGCAAGGAGACCGTGAAAGTGTCAAAAGAGCTCATCGATAGGATTCCGCAAACCGATCCGCGCGCCGGCTATCTCGCGCAACGAGCCGCTATAGATGCCGCCATCGCTCGGGTTCTCGAGGGCGGCCTATACGTCCTCGGCCGAGAGGTCGAGACCTTCGAGGCGGCTTTCGCGGCTTTCGTCGGCGCCGCCCACGCCATCGGCGTCGGCAACGGGACGGATGCGATCGAACTGGCTTTGCGAGCCTGCGGTATCGGCAGCGGCGATCTTGTCTTTACCGTCTCCCATACTGCAGTTGCAACCATCGCGGCCATCGAGCGCGCCGGTGCAATCGCAGTGGTAATCGACGTTGAGCCCGGTACCTATACGATGGCCCCACGCGAGCTATCGCGGGCGTTGCGGCGGCCACCGCCGGGCCGCCCTGCGGCGGTGCTGCCGGTGCATCTCTATGGCCAGCCGGCCGATTTGTCCGCCCTCTCCGAGATCGCCCGCGGGCACGGTCTTCGTTTGATCGAGGATTGCGCGCAGAGCCACGGCGCGCAATGGCGCGAGAGGCAGGCGGGCTCGATTGGCGACATTGCCTGCTTCAGCTTCTATCCGACGAAGAATCTGGGTGCGTTGGGGGATGGCGGTATGGTCGTAACCAGCGACCCCTCGCTCGCCAGCGCGTCGCGTGAAATTCGCGAGTATGGCTGGCGCGA
This sequence comes from Allostellaceae bacterium, assembly GCA_035272665.1. Classification (GTDB taxonomy): domain Bacteria; phylum Pseudomonadota; class Alphaproteobacteria; order ATCC43930; family CGMCC-115725; genus AP-15. The sequence goes on along the minus strand of DATEQL010000073.1, from coordinate 162 downwards.
GCGCTATATTAGTGCCCGGATTGGCATCAACTCGCGACTCGACGCGATCCAGGCGGCAATCCTCGGGGTTAAGCTCGACAGGCTGCACGCAGACAACACACGACGACAGGCGATCGCCGCCCGTTACGATGCGGGTCTGGCGGAGCTACCTCTTGCGCTTCC
>DATEQL010000072.1:0-8988 GCA_035272665.1 Allostellaceae bacterium | reverse complement strand
CGAAGCCGCACCTTTCGACGAGCGCGGCGGCAACAGCCGCTATACCGCGGGCGCGCTGCGTTTTGTCTATAACGGCGTCGACGACCTCCTGAAGCTCTGTGAGCTCAGCGAGACCGAGCTCGCCACTAGCGATTTCGGCACTTATACGACCGACAAGTACTACGACGATCTCGGCCGGCTCACCGACTACCGCAGCAACCCCGACATGGCCGAGCTGCTCGTCACCAAGAGCCAGGAAACCCTGTTGTGGATGCGCAGCCAAGGCATCCGCTTTGCCCCGATGTACTCGCGCCAGGCCTTCAAGCATGAGGGCAAGTTCGTCTTCTGGGGCGGGTTGGCGCTCGAAGCCTGGGGCGGTGGGCCGGGGCTCGTCGAGGGCCTCTTCAAGGCCGCCGAGGAGCGGCAAATCCAGATCGCCTATGAAGCCCGCGGCGAGACGCTGATCGCCGACGACGATGGCGTGCACGGGGTCATCGCCAAGGTCGAAGGCAAGACCACGCAGATCCCGGCCAAGACCGTGATCCTCGCCAGTGGCGGCTTCGAGGCCAATGCCGAGATGCGCACCCGCTATCTCGGCCCCGGCTGGGATTTGGCCAAAGTGCGCGGGACTCGCTTCAATACCGGCGCCGGCATCAAGATGGCCTTGGACATCGGGGCGATGCCTTACGGCAACTGGTCGGGCTGCCACGCCGTCGGCTGGGACTACAATGCCCCCGAATTCGGCGACCTGGCGGTCGGCGACAATTTCCAGAAGCACAGCTACCCGTTCGCCATCATGGTCAATGCCGACGGTGTGCGCTTCTGCGACGAGGGTGCGGATTTCCGCAACTACACCTATGCCAAATACGGCCGCCTGATCCTCGAGCAGCCGCACCAATTTGCCTGGCAGATCTTCGACCAGCAGACCGTGCATCTGCAGCGCGACGAATACCGCATCCGGCAGGTCACCAAGGTCACCGCCGATACGATCGAGGCCCTGGCCGACAAGATGGCGGAGTACGCGCCGGTCGATAAGCCGCAATTTCTCGAAACCGTGCGCGCCTTCAACGCCGCAGTCCAGAAAGACGTGCCCTACAATCCGACGGTCAAGGACGGCCGCGGCACCCTCGGCATCACGCCGCCCAAGACCAACTGGGCGATGGCCATCGAAAAGCCGCCCTTCGAAGCCTATTGCACGACTTGCGGCGTCACCTTCACGTTTGGCGGTTTGCGCATCGACACCGACGGGCGGGTGCTCGACACCGCGCAAAAGCCGATCCCCGGCCTCTACGCCGCCGGCGAGCTCGTCGGGGGACTGTTCTATTTCAACTATCCGGGCGGCACTGGCCTCGTCTCCGGCTCGGTTTTTGGCAAGATCGCCGGGACCAGCGCCGGCACGGCGGCGCTCCAGCGCTGAGCCCGCTAGTCCTCGGTGATCGCCCGGATCAGGCGCTTTACGGTCGCTTCCGGGTCTACTGCACGCATGATCTCGCCCATGACCGCGATCCCCTGCACCCCGGCAGCGAAGCACGACCCGGCGGACTCAGGGGTGATGCCGCCCAGTGCCACCACCGGACCACGGGCCCGGGCAACGATGCGTGCGAGGCCGTCGAGGCCGAGCACGGGGCCATAGCCGGGCTTGCTCGCCGTGACGAAGACAGGGCTGGCGGTAACGTAATCGGCTCCCGCTTGGAACAGTCTCGAAGCCTCGTCCGTGGAATGCGCCGAGGCGCCGATCAGCGCACGAGGCAACCGCTCGCGCGCCGCTGTGGGACTGCCCCCGCTCGGCAGATGCACTCCGTCCGCGCCAGCCGCCGCGACCGCCTCGATATCCTCGTGTGCGCTGACGATCGCCCCGAAGCGGTGACCGAGCGCCACCAGCGCGCCCAGAAGCGCGCACCGCTCCTCGGGCGGCAGGTCCTTCTCGCGCAGGCTGAACCAGCGGCAGCCGCCTGCGAACATGGCCTCGGCGACTTGCTCAAGAGGCTGCCGCGCCTGGCGGCGATCGGAGATGACGAGCAGCGGCGGGACCGGGAGCGGCACCCGAAATTCTCGCTTACGGTCGTTGCGGGGCAAGTAGTAGCTCGGCCTCGATCGTCACCCGGATCGTCGCTTCACCCGGCTCGGCAACCGGTGCTGCCATCGCCGCTGCGGCGAAGCGCGGCACCGGGCGGCCTGCGGTCTCCGCGTTGCCGACCTGCAGATCACGATAGCCGAGCACGGCCAGATGCATCCGATCGGCGATCGACCCCGCACGCCGGTCGAGTGCGGCGAGCGCCTCGGCGGTCAGATCCTCCTCGGCACCGCGCACCGTCTCGGGCGATGCCTCGTAGGCCATCGACGACATCAACAGACCGTCGGATTGGAGCGCCCCAGCGAGCTTCAGCGCCGCATCGGCGGCGTTGCTGCGCAAAATCAGCGACTGGCTGCCCCGCCAGCGTGACGGACCGCTTTGTGGCCGCTCCTCGCTGACCCCGTAGGAACCGGTTTCGACCTGGACGCCTTGCACGTGATGCGCGCGGTCGAGTGCGGCCGCCATGCGGCGATTGATCGCCGATTGGATGGTCAGCGGATCGGCTCCCGTTTCCTCGACCCGCAGCTCGATGCGCAGCAGATCGCGCAGCACGCCGCGCTCCGCCGTCTGGCTGAGGTGGAGTACGGTCACCTTCTGGTCCGTCGCCTGCGCCATCGCCGTCCCCGCTGCGCAAAGGATGAAGCCGATCGTAAGGAGCCAAAGGCGGCCCCTCACCCCGGCCCTCCCGCGTGAACACGGCGGAGGGAGGGACCCCTGGCGCATCGCGATGCGCCACCCAACAGGCGCGCACATGCGCGCGCCGAGAGGGGCGGGAGGGCGGGGGCCAGCACAGGTCGTCTCATACCGCGGTCAATTCCCGCGCCGACAGATCCTCCAAATGCCGCAGGCGGTCGAACAGCACATCGGGCGCGATCCTGGCACCGCCCGCGTCGAGGCAGGTGCGGAACTTTTCGAAGAGTTCATTCTCGCTGAGCGGGCGGTCGGCATGGCCCTTCGCCCGCGCCAGCTTCGCGCTTTCGACGACACCGCCGCCGACGAGATCGACACGCACCTGGTCGAAGACCGAGGCCCCGGAAACCTCGGGATCGTAATTCCGGTTGGTCTCGACCCCGACTCGGCCCATCAGCTCCTGAACCTCGGGTCGCCGGACGAAGCCGTCGGTGTATTCGGCCAGGCCCGCGCGCCGCGCGATCACTGCCGCCGCCATCGCGAACTCCATGCTGAACTTGGCGGCGAGCCCGGTCTGCGGCTGGTGGTTGCGCAGGATCAGAGAATGGGTGTCGCTTATCGAGACGGTGATCCGCTCGATCTCTTCGGGCTTCAGCGGGTGACGGGCGAGCAGCTCGAGCATCGCGTCGAGTGCCCGGTGGGTGCAGTAGCAGGCCGGGTACTTCTTGATGCCGAGGCGGTATTTGAGGATTTTCCACTCGCTGCCGAGCCCCCGCGGCGGGCTCTCGCGGTCGACCGCGCCCTCGGGCGAGACCGCGCTCAAGAACCCTTGCGGATGCTCGAGCGCATCTTGTGAGGCGGTGAAGCCCAGCTCGGCGAGCCGCGCCGACATCAGCCCCGAATGCGCCGAGCGGCCGGCGTGGAACGGCTTGGTCATCGTGCCGAAATTGGCCATGATGCCGCTGCTCTGCGAGGCCGCGAGCGCTAGCGCGCGGGTCGCGCCATCGGCGTCGAGGCGTCGCAGCGAGGCGCAGGCAGCGGCCGCACCGATCGGGCCGAAAATGCCGGTCGGATGCCAACCTTTGCGGTGATGGTGGCCGGGGTCGCGCCAGGCGAGCTCGGCCCAGGTCTCGTAGCCCGCGACGTAGGCGGCGAGCATGGCGCGTCCAGAGGCGCCGTGCGCCTCGCCCTCGGCGATGATCGCTGGGACGAGCACGGTGCTCGGATGCCCCCGCAGCGAGGCGACATCGTCATAGTCGAGCGCGTGCCCGGCGGTGCCGTTGATCCACGCTGCCTCGGGTGCGGGGGACCTCTCGCCGGTGAAGTACAAGCTCGCCTCGCCGCCCGTCGGGTGCAGAGCCTTGCGCAACAGCTGCGGCGCCGGGTCGCCGGCACCCGCGATCATCGTCGCGATGCAATCGATAAAGCCGGTGCGCGCGACGTCGGCCGCCCCCGCGGGCAGCCGCTCGAAGGAGATGTCGGAGACGAAACGGCCGAGTTCCTGGGTCAGCGCCATCATCGTCCTCCTGGGTTCCCTTACCGGGCGTCATTATGCGCCGGTTCTCCGCCAACGCCTATTGCCGCTGGCGGAGCCCTCCCCTTCCCCGCTTGCGCTACGGCGTTCAGGACTATCGAGCCGTGACGAAAATCGCCCTCTCCGCCCGCTTGCGGGGGGAGAGGGAGGGGACCCATCGCGTGAGCGATGGGGAGGGTGAGGTGGGCGGTGACGCAGGCGGAACCGGGGCTCCCCCACCTCACCCCGACCCTCTCCGCCCCCAGGGGCGGAGAGGGAGAATTTGGAGCGGCTTCAGCGTAGCTGGCGAATGGTAGGGTCTGGGCTCAGGCTCCAGCGTGGCCCGCAGGCGCCGGCTCGTCCTTGTCGAAGTCGAACTCGACCTTGGCGCCGTGCGGGTCGTTGAAGAAGAGCTGCCAGATGCCGCCGCCGGGAAGGCGGCGGAGCTCGTACTCGATGCTCTCGCGCTTCAGGGTCGTGACCGTCCCGGGCAGGTCTCTGGCGCTGAATGCCATGTGGTCGAGCACGCCGGCGCGCTCCTTCGGCAGCGGGTCGCGATGGATCACGTGCAAAATCGGCGCGTCGCCGTCGGCGGCGTAAAGCCACCAGCCCGGGAATTGAAAGGGCGGCCGCCAACCCACCTTGAAACCGAAGAGATCGCAATAAAACCGACGCGTCGCCTCAAGATCGTCGCTCAAGACGGTGAAGTGGTTCATGGCCGCCACGCTCATCCGAAGAACTCCCATAACCGTATGTTCGATCAGTGAAATGCCTACTCGGGAGCGGGGGCGGCGTCAACGGCCCCATGGTGATGACTTGGCTCGGGCGCCGTGCCACAATTCGCCGATTTCGATGCCCTGATTGGTGACGCATGCCCGACGCACGACCTGCTGCAGACCGGATAGGCCGATCCCGTTATCGGATCGGTCTCGATATCGGCGGCACCTTTACCGACTTCATCCTGGTCGACGACACGACGCGAGCGGTGCGGCTGCACAAATGCCTGACGACCCCACTGGATCCCTCCCTGGGCGCGCTCGTCGGTCTGATGGAATTGACCGCAGATGCCGGGCTCGACCTCGCCGATATCGACGATCTCGTGCACGGCACGACACTCGTCACCAATGCGATCATCGAGCGCCGCGGGGCCAAGGTCGGGCTGCTGACCACCAAGGGCTTCCGCGACATTCTCGAGATGGGGATCGAGCAACGCTACGACATCTACGACCTGTTTCTCGAATTCCCCGAGCCCCTCGTGCCGCGCGCGCTGCGGCGCGGGATCGACGAGCGGGTCACGCGCGACGGCACCGTGCTCCGCCGGCTCGATTTGGCCCAAGTGCGTGCCGAGATCGCGATCTTGGCAAACGCGGGTGTCGAGGCGATCGCCGTCTCGTTCCTGCATTCGTACCGCAACCCGGCGCATGAGCAAGCGGTCGCCGAGCTTGCCGCCCGCGAGTTCCCCGAGATCGCCGTGTCGCTATCGGCGGCGGTCGTCCCCGAATTGCGCGAGTACGAGCGCACCACCACGACCGTCGCCAACGCCTTCGTGCAGCCGCTGATGGACCGCTACATCGCGCAGATCGAGGCGGAGCTGCGCCGGCGAGGTTTTGCCGGCCGGTTCTATCTGATGCAGTCGGCGGGCGGTTTGGCCTCACCAGAGATGGCGCGGCGTTTCCCGATCCGCCTGCTCGAATCGGGGCCGGCCGGAGGCGGGCTCGCGACTGCACTGTTTGGGAGATCGGCCGGCAAGGACAACGTGATCTCCTTCGACATGGGCGGCACCACAGCGAAGGCGTGCCTCGTACAGGACGGCCGCATCGACGTGGCACCGATGATGGAGGCAGCCCGCGTGCGACGCTTCAAGCGCGGCAGCGGCCTGCCGATCAAGGCGCCGGTGATCGACATGATCGAGATCGGCGCCGGCGGCGGATCGATCGCGATGATCGACGAGGTCGGGTTGCTGAAGGTCGGTCCGCACAGCGCCGGTGCTGATCCCGGTCCCGCCTGCTACGGCAAAGGCGGCAGTGAGCCGACCGTCACCGATGCCAACCTCGTGCTCGGTTATCTCGACCCCGGCTTCTTCCTCGGCGGCCGCATGACGCTCGACCGAGACGCCGCTGCATGGGCCCTCGACCGTGTCGCAATGCCGCTCGGTCTGTCGCCGATCGAAGCGGCCTGGGGCATCTATTCGATCGTTTGCGAGAGCATGGCCGCGGCGGCACGGGTGCATCTGGTCGAGAAGGGCCGAGACCCGCGCCGCTACGCCATGGTCGGGTTCGGCGGCGCCGGACCGGCGCATGCCGCCCGGGTGGCGCGCGTCCTCGGGGTGGCGGAGGTCATCGTCCCGCCGGCCTCGGGTGCGGCCTCGGCGCTCGGCTTTCTGGCCGCACCCGTCAGCTTCGAATTTGCCCGCTCGGCGCCGGCCCTGATCGACCCCGGGATGGATTTCGAACCGATCAACCGGCTGCTCGCCGAGATCGAGGCGCACGGTCGTCACCTGCTGGCGGAGGCCGGCATCGCCGACGGCATCACCGTCACGCGTCAGGCCGAGATGCGCCTCCTGGGCCAGATGCACGAGATCGCGGTGGATCTCCCCGACGGCGTACTTGGTCTGTCCAACCTCGACGACATCAAGCGGCGCTTCGCCGAAGCCTACACCCAGCGTTACACCCATCTCTACACCGGCGCGGTGATCGAGGCGTTGAGCTGGCGGGTTCTCGTCTCCGGCCCGCAGCCGCGCTTGTCGGTCGGCCGCGAAACTGCCGGCAGCAATAAGGCGCCGGCGCTCAAGGGTCGGCGCCCGGCTTATTTTGCCGGCGCCTTTCACGATACCCCGGTCTATGACCGCTATGCACTGCGCCCGGGAGAGCGGATCGACGGACCCGCGATCGTCGAGGAGCGCGAAGCCACCACGGTGATCCCGCCGGGCGACCGGCTGCTTGTCGACGACGAGCTCAATCTGCGCATTGCGATCGGCGAAGGACCAAAGCCGATCGCGCTCGTCACCCCGGCGACGCCGCTTACCGAGGCCGTAGCCCGGCTGGAAGCGGATCAGATCGGCCTCGAGATCATGTGGAGCCGGCTGATCACGATTGTCGAGGAATGCTGGCAGACCGTTTGTCGCACCGCCTTCTCGTTGATCATCAGCGAGGCGCAGGATTTCGCGATCGAGATCCTCGACAAGGACGGCAATCCGCTGGCGCACAGCCCGCGCGGCATGCCGGTCTTCAACCTGACCCTGCCGCGCGCGGTCAAGGCGATGATCGCCAAATACCCGCCGGAGACATTGCAGCCGGGCGACGTACTGATCACCAACGATCCGTGGCTCTGCGCCGGTCACCTCTTCGACATCGCGGTCGTCACCCCAGTCTTTGTCGCGCAAGAGCTCGTCGGGCTGATGGGCACGGTCGGCCATGTCAGCGACATCGGCGGCACTAAGGACAGCTTGCGGGCCCGCGAGATCTTCGAGGAGGGCTTCCAGATCCCACCGATGATGCTCTATCGCAGCGGCCAGCCGAACGAGGATCTGCTGGCACTGTTTGCCGAGAATGTGCGCAATCCGACCCAGGTGCTCGGTGATCTGCACGCGCTGGTCGCCGCCAATGAAATCGGCGGGAGGCGGCTTGTCGAATTCATGGCCGAGTATGGTCTGGGCGACCTCGCCGCATTGGCTCAGATCGTGCAGTCGAAGGCCGAGACCGCAATGCGCGAGGCGATCCGTGCGATCCCCGACGGGGTCTATGAGAGCGACATCTGGAACAACCCGCTCGGAACCTTGCAGCGCTATCCGCTCGAGCTGACGGTTACCGGCGACGAGATCCACCTGGATTTTGGCGGCGCGCCGCCTCAGCTTTCGCCGGGTGGTTTGAACTGCACGCTCAACTATACGGCCGCGCACGCGACCTATCCGCTGAAATGCCTGCTTACGCCCAATGTGCGCGGCAATGCGGGCTGTTATCGGCCGTTCACGGTCAGCGCGCCGGAGGGCAGCGTGTTGAACGCCGTCAAACCGGCTGCCGTCAATCTGCGCACGCGCACCGGGTGGTATCTGGCGCCCAACATCTTCATGGCTCTGGCGCGGGCCCTGCCGGCGCAGGTTCAGGCCTTTACCGGACTGCCGGTGGCGATCACCTGCTACGGCACCGGCAAGAACGGCCGATCCTACAGCGATCACCTGTTCCAGGGCGGCGGCCAGGGCGCCTCAGCAGAGCGCGACGGCAAATCGTCGCTACTCTGGCCGACGAGTGCGGCCAACACCTCGATCGAATTGTTCGAGGCCCGCACCCCGCTGCTGGTCCTCGACAAGAGCTACGTCGCCGATACCGGCGGCGCCGGCTGCCGGCGCGGCGGGCTCGGGCAGGTGGTGCGGCTGCGCAAACTCTTCGACGACGACGGCCCGACCCTGGCGAGCGTCTACCCCGAAGGTGTGGCGGTGAACACCCCGGGGTTGTTCAGCGGCAAGTCCGGCGGCGACACGCATGGCTGGCTGCTCGACGGCAATCGCCGGAAGATCAAGGATTACGGGGTCGGCGAACTCGAGACATTGACCCGAACCGACCAGATCATCGAGCTGCAATTGGCGGGCGGCGCCGGCTTTGGCGATCCCTTCGAGCGCCCGCTCGCGCTGGTCGAGCGCGATCTGATCAACGGTTATGTCACCGCCGCCGGAGCCGCCGAGAATTACGGCTGCGTCGTCACCGCGGATGGCCATATCGATGCCGCTGCCAGCGAGCGTCGGCGCCGCGATCTGCGTCCGGCCCTGCGCCAGGCGGCGGAGTGAGCGGTCCGGTGC
>DATEQL010000071.1:0-6592 GCA_035272665.1 Allostellaceae bacterium | reverse complement strand
TACGACACGTTGTGGCTCGCCGAGCACCATTTTCAGCACGAAGGTTACGAGTGCCTGCCGAACATTTTGATGTGCGCCGTCCATCTGGCGCATGTCACGAAGACGCTGAGGATCGGTTGCGGCTTCAACATCACGCCGATGTGGCACCCGTTGCGCCTCGCCGAGGATTACGCCACCGCCGACATCCTAACCAAGGGCCGCACCGTGTTCGGCGTCGGCCGCGGCTATCACAGCCGCGAAGTCGAGACCTTTGGCGCGCCGATCATCGACCAGGAGGCCAACCGCGAATTGTTCGAAGAGCAGGTCGAGATTCTCTTCAAGGCTTTCAACAACGAGACCTTCTCGCACAAGGGCAAGCATTACACGATACCGGCCGATGTCCCCTATCGCGGCTATCAGCTCAAGGAGCTGACTCTGGTGCCGCGCCCGGTCAACCTGCCGGTCGAATGCTGGCAGCCGATCGTCAGCGCCAGCACACGCGGCATCGAGTTCATGGTGCGCCACGGGATCAAAGGTCTCGTCGGCGGCGGTGCGGCGACGATGGCGGAGGGGCCGATCCAGGCCTATCAGCGGGTGGCGAACTCGATGGGTCACGACCTCAAGCTCGGCGAGAATTTGACGATCGGCGTCTCGTATTATTTGGCGAAGACGCGCGAGCAGGCGATCCGCGAAATGAAGCCGCTTTACGAAGAGCATGTGAAGATGTTTGCACCGCTCGGATTCGTGCCCGGGATCACGCCGGCGCAGATCGAGGCCGTTGCCCGGCGTGGCGGTTGGGATGCGGCGGGCGTACCGACCCTCGAGCATTACCTCGAGCTGGGCTCCTGGTTCGCCGGCGCCCCGGACGATCTCGTTGCCCACTTGAAGAGCTTCGAAGAGCGCTATCCCGGGATGCAGCATATCAACCTGTCGCCGCCGCTGACGACCCCGAAGTACAAGATCGTCGAGCAGTACCAGATGGTCGGCGAGCTGGTGATGCCGCATTTCCAACGGCACCCGGCCGTGCAGGCAGCGGCGCAGTAGGCCGCATCCTAAGGCGCGGCGTCTGTCTGCAGGGTGGCGCGGTCTGCCGCGCCGCCCTCGATCAGACCGGTGTCTCGCCCTTCAGCATCAGGCGGTAGAGGTAGCGCCGCTCGCTCATGTCGTAATCCGGGTTTGCCTTGTGGATGACGCTGCGGTTGTCCCAGATCACAAAATCGCCGTAGCACCATTGGTGGCGATATTCGTATTTTTTCTGGGTCGCGTGCGCCATCAGCCCGGCGACGAGGTCGAGCGCCTCCTTGTCCTCCATGCCGACGATCCCCTCGATCCGTACCGGGTTCAGATAAAGCGCCTTGCGGCCGTTTTCAGGATGCGTGCGAACCAACGGATGCACCCCGGGCGGCGGCACCTGCCGGGCGCTGTCCTCGGTCAGGGGACGTAATTCGCGCGGGCTGTATTTGCTCAGATAAACATGCACCGCCTTTAATCTGTCGATCCGCTCTTTGGTCGCCGCCGGCAGATCGTCATAGGCCTCGTGCATGTTGACGTATTGGGTGTCGCCGCCGTGGCTCGGCAACGAGACGGGAAACAGCATCGTCGCCTTGGGTGGTGCCGGGTGATTGGAATGGTCGGTGTGAAAGGTCTCGCCCGAGATATAGCGCTTGCCCGGTACGGTCTGCTCGTTTGAGACATAGCAGATCTGTGGATATCCCGGCACGTGCATCTCGCGCTTGTCATGCTGGAACAGCTCGCCAAAGACCTGTGCCGCGGCGATGAATTGCGGCGGGGTGAATTGCTGTCCGCGGACCACCAGCACGTGATGCTCGGCAAAGGCGCGGTTCAAGGTGGCGCCGGTTTCGGCGTCGACCCCCTCGATCAGATCAATGCCGCGCACCTCAGCACCGGTATGCGGGGTCAGCGGGGTGATCTTGTATTCCATCGGTCTGTTTGCTCCATTTCGGCTCGACGTGACGGCGGCCCGCATTTAGTGGAAGGTGCGACCCCCATCAACCGCTAGCGCCGCACCGGTGACAAAGGACGACTCCGTGCCGGTGAGAAACAGGATCGCCTGGGCAATCTCCATCGGGTCCGCTATGCGCTTCAGCGCATAGCGATCTACATCACGCTCAAGGCCCGCAATCATCGGGGTGTCCACCATGCCGGGGCATATGCTGTTGACGCGAATGGACGGCGCCAATTCACCTGCGAGAGCCCGGGTCAGGTTGACGACACCGCCTTTCGAGGCGGCATAGGCTGTCATGTTCGGGGTGTTGGGCAGAAGGCCCTGACCGGAGGCAATGTTCACAATGGTCGCGAAGGGCGCCTTGGCGAGCCATGGCAAGCAGCAGCGCACCACGATGTATGTGCCAGTAAGATTGACGTCGAGCACGAGCCGCCAGTCCGCAACCCCGACATCGAGCACCGACCCGTGGATCACGATGCCGGCGGCGTTCACGACGCCGTCGATACCGCCCATTGCGGCGGCACCCTGCTCAACCGCACGCGTGACTGATGCCTCTTGCGTCACATCCGCCGTGATGGAGAGGCCGCGCGTCTCTCGGGCGACTTCGGCCAGCCCTTCGCGATTGCAATCGAGCAGGGTCAGTGCCGCACCTTCCGCCGCGAACAGCTCTGCGGTTCCTCGCCCGATCCCCGACGCGGCGCCGGTGATCAGGATCCGGCGGCCTCGGAGGCGACCCGAAGGTGTGGGTGACATCTATTCCGCCGCTGCTCGCTCGACGACCGCAGGAGCGAGGCGCGCCAGCCGAATCTCCTCGTCCCACCCCTGGTCGTCGCTCCAGTCCCGCCAGCCATACGTGGCGAGCACCATCTGAATGCCAACGTTCATAATCCCCTCCCGCTCGTCTGCCGCCCCTCACCCGCCTCCCCCCGGACCATGTCGGGGCCGGCACGCCCCATCATCCAGCTCCTTTTCGCGCAGCCGAGCAAGTCAGTCGACCGGGAAATGTCTAGTCACGAGACAGTTCTCGAGGATGCCGCGGCCGCGGTCGGGGAGGTGGCGCTCTCCGGCAAAACGTTCGAGCGTGCTGCCGAGCATCTCTGGCACGGTTCCGGGTGCGGTCGCGACGTATAGCGCGAGATTGTCGCGAAAACCGCGGCGGGTGACGAAGATCGGGTCGAGATCGCGGGCGCGGGCGACCGCAGCGAGTGATTCGGCCATCGGCCTGACGTTCGGGTTAACCGCAAAATCGGCCCAGTTGCTGGCGAGGCAGCCGCCGGGCGCCAGCGCGTCGAGGCAGCGGGTCCAGAATGCCTCATCGCTTTCCGCCGGGCCGGCGGGTCCGTAGAGGTCGACGAGAATGGCATCGAATTGCGCCGTCGTCGCGGCGAGATAGAGATGCGCGGTGTCGTGCACCACGGGCTGGTTCAGATAGAACCAGCGGCGGGCCAGCGCGATAATCGTCTCGTCGGAATCGACCAGGGTCGGCGAGCAATCGGGCAGGTAGGCGCGGACAAAGCGCCACATCGCCGCCCCGCCGACGCCGAGCAGCAGCGCCGTGACCGGCCGCTCGACCATCGCGAAGGCGAGCGACATCAATCGCTCGTAGTGGAACACGAGACGCGCCGGGTAGAGCAGGTCCATGCTCGACTGCTCGGTCACCTGCGCGCCGGCGCCGAACGAGCCCAAGGTCCGGAAATGACGCAGCCCGCGGTCGAAATCGACCACGAACACTGGAGCACCGAAGGTCGCGGCACGGCGCAGCAGGCGGATCCGCGCGTCGCGGCCGAAGTAATCGAGGATCAGGCTCTTCTGCCGCTCCTCGCCATACTCGGTGATCATCAGTGAGCGACCGGGCACGCCTGGGCCGAAACCGGCGCCGCCGGCGGGGGGGCGATCGCGGCCGCAAAACGGGTCAGCGCCTGGCCGCCGCACTCGCTCAAGATATAGGTTCCGCGCTCGACCCGGGCGAACCAGCCGTAGACGTTACGCTGCAGGATGCGCGCCGCGCCCGGCACCCCCGCCTGGGCGCGCAGCGCGGCGAGCCGCATCGGCCCGCCCAGAGCGAGCACGCGGGCGCAGAGCAAGGCGTCTTGGCGATAGGCGGTGACAATCGGGACACCGACGGCGCCGCCGACATTCGCGTCGCCGAGGCGGCGGTCGAATTCCTGCTTGAGACGCAGGGTCCGCGACTTTGCCGGACGCGGGCGGTAGGGCACGGGTTCCTCCAAGATTTCGACGCTCCGTCTGCCGACCAACACCAGCCCCAGTCCGACCCGGCGGCACAGCTTGCGTATGTCGGGTGAGGCAGGGGCGAGCCCTCGCGAGCGCCGCTGCCGCCTCGATGGCCGAGGCACCGCGAGATAGACCCGGTCGGTCAAGGCCAGCCGGTCGATACCCTGCAGCACCAGTGCCAGGCTGAAGCGCAGCTTGAGCTCGACGACGACGGGCGGCTCGTCGCCGCGCCGAGCGACGAGGTCGCAGCCCCTGACCTCGCCCTTCACCTCGTAACCCCGCCTCTCGAGGAACTCCTTGACCGGCGCATAAAGTGCGGCTTCGCGCAGCCGCGCGTGCGGAGCGATGGCGTTCTCCTGGATCACATCGGCACTACTAAATATGTCGGCGGTGATTGCAAGGCGGAACTCGGAGGGTTGCGATGCGTGCACAGATATTGACCGCCGCGCGGCGGCCGCTCGCCGCGGCGGAGCTGCCGGCCCCGCGACCGGGACCGCAGCAGGTGTTGATCGCGGTGCGGGCCTGCGCGGTCTGCCGGACCGACCTGCATGTCGTCGACGGCGAGCTCGCCGATCCGAAGCTGCCGCTCGTCCCCGGCCACGAGATCATCGGTACCGTCGTCGAAAAGGGCGAAGCAGCCGACCGTTTCGCGATCGGCGACCGGGTCGGGGTGCCGTGGCTCGGCTGGACCTGCGGGATTTGCGACTATTGCCGCAGCGGGCAAGAGAATTTGTGCGATCGCGCCCGCTTCACCGGCTATCAGATCGACGGCGGCTACGCCGAGTTGACCGTCGCAGACGAGCGCTACTGCTTTGCGATCGATCGGCGCTACCGCGATGTCGAAGCCGCGCCGCTGATGTGCGCCGGACTGATCGGCTATCGCACGTTGCGCATGGCGGGCGACGCGCGTCGCCTCGGGATCTACGGCTTTGGCGCCGCCGCGCACATCGTCGCCCAGGTGGCGCGCCATCAGGGCCGCCGGCTCTTCGCCTTCACCCGCCCCGGCGACGTGGCAGCGCAGGATTTTGCGCGCTCGCTCGGCGCGGAATGGGCCGGCGACTCGACTGCCCCACCACCCGAGCCGCTCGATGCGGCATTGATCTTCGCGCCAGTCGGCTCGCTCGTGCCGGCGGCACTCGCCGCCACAAAGAAGGGCGGCACCGTCGTCTGCGGCGGGATCCATATGAGCGACATCCCGTCCTTCCCGTACCGGATATTATGGGAGGAGCGAGTGCTCCGCTCGGTCGCCAATCTGACTCGGCGCGACGCCGAGGAATTCCTGGCACTCGCCCCCGAGGCCGGGGTGCGGACCGAGACGGCCACCTACCCGCTCGACCGGGCGAACGAGGCACTCGACGACCTGCGCAGCGGCGCCCTTCAGGGTGCCGCCGTGCTGGTGCCGTAGGGGCGCAACCGGGGATGGTTAACTCTAACCGCCAGACCGTAGATCCGTTATAACCGGGGTTTGTTTGTTATACAGTGAAATTCGCTATTTCTCTCAATATAGAAATTGTGTTTGTCGTACTAAAATCGTCTTCCGTTGTTATTCGATTGATATTCGGTTGTTAGGCCCATCAAAATTCGTTGATCGGCGAAAAAATTCCGTTGATCCGCCGCGTAACGAATTTCGCATCAAACTCGTTGATTTCGTGTTATGTTTTTTGACGCAAACCGCCGGATTCGGGGCCAAAAACGCGATTTTCGCTGTATTAGGCCGGTTAGAACCTGACGCCGGCGGCGGCTAGGATATGGCGGACCCGAGCGCGCTGCTCGTCGGGATCTACGGCTTTGGCGCCGCCGCGCACATCGTCGCCCAGGTGGCGCGCCATCAGGGCCGCCGGCTCTTCGCCTTCACCCGCCCCGGCGACGTGGCGGCGCAGGATTTTGCGCGCTCGCTCGGCGCGGAATGGGCCGGTGACTCGACGACCTCGCCGCCCGAGCCGCTCGATGCGGCATTGATCTTCGCATCGGTCGGCTCGCTCGTGCCGGCGGCACTCGCCGCCACGAGGAAGGGCGGCATCCATATGAGCGACATCCCGTCCTTCCCGTACCGGATATTATGGGAGGAGAGGATGCTCCGTTCGGTCGCCAATCTGACCCGGCGCGATGCCGAGGAATTCCTGGCAGTCGCCCCCGAGGCCGGGGTGCGGACCGAGACGGCCACCTACCCGCTCGACCGGGCGAACGAGGCACTCGACGACCTGCCCAGCGGCGCGCTTCAGGGTGCCGCGGTGCTGGTGCCGTAGGGGCGCAACCAGGACGTTTAACTGTAAGCTAGCGAATTCCGGGTTAGGAACGGCTGTGCTTTCGCAGGGGCCGCCTATCGGCCTCGCGGCGCCTATGGACAACTGCCGTCGGTTCAATGAATCAAAACGTAGATCGGCCGATCGAAACCGAGCGAGACGACCGGTTGTT
>DATEQL010000070.1:0-3527 GCA_035272665.1 Allostellaceae bacterium | reverse complement strand
GGGCTTGGATGGCGTTCTCTCGGAGCAGCATGGTCATTGGATCGTGGACGTAGGGGGGCGCAACGTCGCCGTGCACGTCGACATTCTTCAAAGCCTCAATAAGTCTCTTTTCGGGACCGTTGATCATCGCGCTTCTGAAATGGTGCCAGACACGCCCACGTGCAAATGCTGGAGAACGCCAGATGACACCGCCTTGGCGCAGCGGCGAAGCGCGGCGACGCCGATGAGGATGACAATACCGCCGGCCTCATCCCTGACACGGATTTTGTGGCCCGGCTCGTCAAACGTCTTAGCCAGTTCGGCGATCTTCGGCCAGGCCGCACTGACGTCAGGCAAGGCAATCGCTTGCTCCGCCGCAATGATCGCGCCGTCCTTCAGCACTTCGAAATCGTAGACGTGCATGCCTTCGCTCCATCCTCAATGGGACTCGCACCGGAGGTGCGCCCCGGGATTTGCGCCAGAAATAGCAACTTGAAGGGTGACACCTCGGCCGCTTCGCGTGCCGGCCGAACCACCGTACACAGCCACCATTGCAGTCACATGAAGGTTTTAAGGTTTTGTTGCGAGGTCAAATTAAGCCGGCTGGAAATAGTTACCAGAATTGCCCACCGTGCCGAGAGGTGGTCGCGCGAATTTCCCCGTAGCGCCGTGGGTACAAAACGTGAAGTCAACTGGGGTAGCAATAGACGATTGGAGCGTCGATGTTCGTTTAATCAATTGCAGACACGGTTCCGCGCTCTGCGGGGGCGGATCACCACCGAACGACGTGGCCGGACCGAACGACGGTATTGATGTGTGGCCGTGCGCGGCTGCGGGCCAGCGGCGACGCCTTCCCCTACGACTTCCCGGCGTCAATCGACCAAGCGTGTTTGCGGCGTGATGCGCTCAGCCCGACAACGCTCGGCGTACTCTCGGACAGCAGGCAGGGAGGCAAGCCGTGCGCGATACGGTCCTCGTATAAAATGGCCGTATCGGTTTTGGTGGGGCCAAGCCCACGCTTCGCCCGGATGGCCGTGCGGACCATGGCTGCGACAACTTTGGCGTGCCATAGGCGTTTGTGTCGAGCACGACTGTCGGCGTTCATGGATTTTGTCGCTGAACGTATCCTCTAATGTAATCCTTGCAGGCGAAGTTAATATGCTGCGCCTTGCCGATGGCAAGTTCGAAACGGCCGGGGAAGGGCGACATATCGCCACAGCCGAGGCGTGAGCCGGTGCTCGGCTGGGGGCGCGCATGAGATGGTGCGCAAGCAGATCGCCCTGGCCTTCACGCACTTCGCCTGGGCTGTGGCGCGCTGAAGCAGCAGACAGTTGGCATAAGGCGCGTATCAGAGTTCGTGCAATCACCTGCACCGACTGGCTCCCCGCCGGCAGATGGATCACCACCGCACCTCGCCGCCCATGCGGTCCACAAGCAAGGGATTTGAGGATTTTCGGGTAGCCAGATAGGCTTCGGATCATGAAAATCCTCGTCGTCGGTTCCACTGGCCCGCAGGGGCGGGAATTCGTGGCGCAGGCGCTGGCTGCTGGGCATGCCGTTTGCGCCTTTGCACGCAACCCCGCCGCAATGCAGCCTGCACCGGGCCTTGAGGTGGTCCGGGGCGATGTCTTCGATCAGCCCTCCCTTGACGCCGCCGCGCGAGGTCAGGATGCCGCTGTGTCGATGCTGGGCATCTCCCTCGCGGCCGCCCGCAAGCCCACCAACGTCTTTTCTCAAGGCACACGGAACCTGATCACAGCACTGAAGGCGGCAGGCGTTCGCCGCCTCATCGTCCAGAGTTCGTTCGGCGTCGGGGACAGCCGACGCGATGCCGGGTTACTTGAGCGGGTGTTCTACGCTCTGCTCCTGCGCGGGGCGTACGCCGACAAGGTTTTGCAAGAGCAGGCAGTCCGCGAGAGCGGCCTCGACTACACCATCGTCCGCCCGACCCGCTTGACAACGGCCGCAGGCACCGGCCGCTACACCGCACGGCTCGGCCCTGGCCCGGTCCCCTCGTCGATCGCGCGAGCCGACGTCGCCCGCTTCATCCTGGATGCGCTCGGCACTCGCGAGTACGTCGGCAAGACCGTCTCCCTCGGGGGGCCGAAGGGGCCGTAAAGACCGCCCTGGACTTCGTCCACTTCGCCTGGGCTGTTGCGCTCGACGGGGCAGCGGACAGCGTCACTGTTCGTGCAATCACCTGCACTGGCCGGTTTCCCGTCGAGAGGTGGATCACCACAGAACCTCGCGGCCCATGCGGTCCAGAAACCTCAGACCGGACTTTCCGGCCTGGCTGGCGATCGCGTCGACATTCCGGGGATGCTGTCCTCGACACCGAGCGGGGCCTTTGGGCTGCCCATGTCGGTGCACTCAAGCGGGCGCGATGATCACGAAGCCTCGGGGACTGCCGTCGTCCGCAATGGGCGGAAAGCGGCCGTTGGCCGAACGGCGGGAACGGGCAGGATAGCAGGCGTACAAAGCCCGCCGGGGAACGCTTGGTGTCCGCCCAGTTTGTCAATCGGCACGCAAAAGGAAAGGGACCCCACTTGCACGCCGATTGACATACCGGACATGGCCTGAAGCTACCACAGCCGGAGACAGCCCAAAAAATAGGTCTGACAGAGCCCTTCGGCGGATAGATACCCTACAACCGACTTCAGCCAAGGAGCGACCACAAGCGATGTTGAATACTTTCCCAGCCCAGAGCGACGACAAGGCCGGAGAGCAAGGAGTGATTGCGACCGATGTCCTGTGGCTCGACCTCCTCAACCCCACCAGCGCTGAAGCGACGAACGTGGAAAAGACGGTCGGCGCGACCCTGCCATCCTTGGGGGCGCTCAGCGAGATCGAGACGTCCAGCCGCCTCAGAAACCACGGCGGTGTCCTCTACATGAGTACGCCTTCGGCGGCCCAGCGTCCCGAGGGAGCCCAGGCCACTCCTCCGTTAGGGTTCGTGCTGTCGGCTGATCGACTGATCACAGTCCGCTTCATGCCGTTGCCAGCCTTCGACGCCGTCGCCGGTAAATTCGCCACCAGCCAGGACGCTCCCAAATCCAGCCTCGAGGTGTTTACCTTGCTTTGCGAAGAGATCGTCGATC
Source organism: Allostellaceae bacterium (assembly GCA_035272665.1). Lineage (GTDB taxonomy): Bacteria > Pseudomonadota > Alphaproteobacteria > ATCC43930 > CGMCC-115725 > AP-15. The sequence continues at coordinate 450 of DATEQL010000070.1, read as the reverse complement.
GCGTCGCCGATATCCTGGAACATCTGGCCGGGGGATTGAACGGCCTGTCTGTCGATGCCTTCCACGCCGACGACACCCGCGGCCGGCACGCTGCCCGCGCCAACCGCGTTCTACGGGCGCAACTGCGCCAGGTCGGTCGTTTGGGCGATAGGCTCTCGGAAGTGCGCGACGGGCTGCAGGGTCTGGGGCGCGTTGTTGCCTACGCCGACCAGTATGCGTGCGACTTGTCCGGCGGGGCGCTCAAGCCGCGCCTGGCCAGCCTGCGCCAGGACATCCATTCTTTGATCGACTACGAGGAGCAACTAGCGAGCAAAGTGCAGTTCGTCCTTGACGCCCTGGTCGGGCTGATCGGCATAGCTCAGAACGACGTGTTCAAGGTTTTGACTATCGTCTCGATCGTCGGCATCCCACCGACCCTGATGGCCGGAATCTATGGCATGAACTTCAAGA
>DATEQL010000069.1:0-11053 GCA_035272665.1 Allostellaceae bacterium | reverse complement strand
GCCGGCAGAAAGCCGATCTCGATCATGTGGCGCTCGATGACGTCGCCGATCGCCGCCAATAGCGAGGGAACGTATTTGCCGTCCATCCAGGCACCACCGCGGGGGTCGAAGACTGCCTTCATCTCCTCGACCACAAAGGAGACGTCGCCGCCGCGGCGGAAGACAGCGCTGATCATGCGCGTCAGCGCGACGGTCCAGGCGTAGTGCTCCATGTTCTTCGAGTTGATGAACACCTCGAAGGGGCGCCGCCGGCCGTCCTGAACGATGTCGTTCAAGGTGATGTAGAGCGCGTGCTCGCTGTCGGGCCAGCGGATTTTGTAGGTCTGCCCGGGCAGCGCCTCCGGCCGGTTCAGCGGCTGTGTCATATAGATGACGCCGCCAGCCTCGAAGATGTCGGCCGGCCTCGGGGAAGCAAGCGGGGCCGGTGGCGGAAACGGCAGCTCGGGCTGGCTCGCCGTGTGCCGAGTGCTCGGCGCCTCCTCTCTGACGGCGAGCACGGCCCCGGTCACCTCGTTCGGGCGGTAGGTCGTGCAGCCCTTGCAGCCGAGCGCATAGGCTTGTCGATAAACGTCCTTGAAGCGGTCGAAGGGGATCTCGGCGGGGACATTGATCGTCTTCGAGATCGAGCTGTCGATATGCTTCTGGACCGTCGCCTGCATGACGACGTGATCCTCCGGCGTCAGCACCTGCGCGTCGACGAAATAGTCCGGCAGCGGCGCCAGCTCACCCTTCAGCCGCCGGAACAGCCGGTAGGCATAATCGGCGACCTCCTCTTCGCGCCGTGTGCCGTTGGGCATCAGCACGTTGCGCGTGTGCCGGAAGCTGAATATCGGCTCGATGCCCGACGAGACGTTGTCGGCGAAGAGCGAGATCGTGCCGGTCGGCGCGACCGAGGTCAAAAGCGCGTTACGGATGCCCTTCTGCGCGATCTCTGCGCGCACCTCCTCCGCGAGACCCGCAACCGTTTCACCGGCGAGATACCGGTCACGGTCGAAGAGCGGGAAGGTACCTTTCTCGGCTGCGAGCGCGGTCGAGGCGAGATAGGCCTCACGCTGGATCGTGCCGAGCCAGCTTTCTGTCGCCGCAGCCGCGGCGGCCGAGCCATAGCGCAACCCGCAGAGGATCAGCGCATCGGCGAGACCCGTAACCCCGAGGCCGATCCGCCGCTTCTGGTGCGCTTCCTCCTTTTGCTGCGGCAGCGGAAACAGTGAGATGTCGACGACGTTGTCCATCATGCGAACGCAGTCCGGCACCAGCCGGCGCAGCCGGTCGAGGTCGAGCCGCGCCTCGGGGGTAAACGGGGCCTCGACGAGGCTTGCGAGGTTAATCGAACCCAACAGGCACGCGCCGTAAGGCGGTAATGGCTGCTCGCCACAGGGATTAGTCGCGGTGATCTGTTCGCAATACCAAAGGTTGTTACGGCGATTGATGCGATCGATGAAGATCACACCGGGCTCGGCATAAGCGTAAGTCGCCCGCATGATCTTGTCCCACAGCTCGCGCGCCGGCAGCACCTTCCACGTAGTTTTAGCGCCATCGGGGCCGCCAAAAGACAGCTCCCACGGGGCGTTGTCTGAGACCGCCTTCATGAACGCGTCGGTGACCAGGACCGACAGGTTGAACATCCGCAGCCTGCCGGGTTCCTTCTTGACCTCGATAAAGTCCTCGATATCGGGATGGTCGCAGCGCAATGTCGCCATCATCGCGCCTCGCCGATAACCGGCGCTCATGATCGTGCGGCACATCGCGTCCCAGACGTCCATGAAGGAGAGCGGTCCCGATGCGTCGGCGCCCACGCCTTTGACCGGCGCGCCGCGCGGTCGCAAGGTCGAGAAGTCGTAGCCGATCCCGCCGCCCTGCTGCATGGTCAGCGCCGCCTCGCGCAGATGCGCGAAGATCCCGCCCATGTCATCCGGGATCATTCCCATCACAAAGCAGTTGAACAGGGTCACCTGCCGCCGGCTGCCCGCACCGGCGACGACCCGTCCCGCCGGCAGGAACTTGAAGTCGGCCATAGCCGCGTAAAAGCGCTCGGTCCACAGCGCGGGGTCGCGCTCGGGAGCGGCGAGTGTGGTCGCCACGCGCCGCCAGCTGTCCTCGATCGTCTTGTCGAGCGGTTCGCCCGATGGCCCTTTGAGCCGATACTTCATGTCCCAAATCTGTTGCGAGATCGAGGCGACGACAGCCATGATCGGAGGTCCTCCGTTTCGCCCCTAGATGTACCACATTCGTTCGTCCAGCTTTTCCTCGAAATCCGAGACGTGTTAAATTTGACAGGTGGCCATGTCGACCGAGTCGCTCTACGAGGAAGATTTCCACGCGTGGACGCAACAGCAAGCGGAGCTGCTGCGCCGCCTGCCTGCGACCGGCGACGAGCTCGACCTCGAACACGTAGCCGAGGAGATCGAAGACTTGGGGCGCAGCGACCTACGCGCGGCGCAATCGCTCTGCGAACACATTATCGAGCACTTCTCAGGCTCGAATATTCCGGACTAGAGGATCCGGCCTCTCGGCCAAACGCAGTTTGGGCTGACGGCGACAGGCGAACCTCTGGTTCGCCGCGAGCCGATCACTGGCGCGACGAAATCGTCGAGTGGCGCCTCCAGCTCGAAAAGATCTTGACCCGCAGCATCATGGCGAAGCTCGATTTGCCGGGGTGCTACAGAACCGCCATAAGGCTTGTCCGATGCCTCGAGCGCGACGTGCCGGGGCTGATCAGCCGTCTCCCGGGCGGGGTGCCCCTACACGCTCGAACAGATCGTCGGTGCCGGCGGCGAGGACTGGTTCCCGCCACCCCGCATCCCTCATGCCTGAGCAGACGTCCCTCCGCGAGATCGTGCGCCGACGCCGGGAATAGAATTCGCCTCGTTCAGAGCTTCGCCCTCACGCAGCAGGGCGGCGGTGGCAGTCTCGATCCGCTGCTCGAGCTCGGCCATCAGCAGGCGGCGTGGCCGGCCGGGGGGTATCGGTTCGAGGAATTCGAGAATGATCCGGCCGGGCCGCTTGATAAAGCTTCGCCGCCCCCAGAAAAGCCCGGAATTGACCGCGGCCGGAACCAGCGGCACGGCCAGCGCCTGGTAGAGCGCGGCAACGCCAGGCTGATAGGGAAGACGTGCGCCTGGGGCAACCCGCGTCCCCTCCGGGAAGATGACGATCGGCCGACCTTGGGCAGCAATTGGTCGGGCTGCTGCAACCATGCGGCGCAGCGCGCTGGCGCCGGCCTTGCGGTCGATCGCGATCGAGCCGGCACGCGAGGCGTACCAGCCGTAGAACGGCAGTAGGAGGAGCTCGCGCTTCAGCACCACTGCGGGGTCGTTTAGCACGGCGGGCAGGATCAGCGTGTCCCACGCGGATTGATGCTTCATCGCAATGATGCAGCCATCGCGCGGAATGCGATCGAGGCCGCGGACCTGGTTATCGAGCCCGACGATGACACGGAGCAGAACGAGGACGCTGCGCGCCCAAAATTGGCCGAACCGCATTGCCGCTGCCCGCGGTGCGGCCAGAAACGGCAGCCCGATCGTGCCGACGATCGCGGTCCAGGCGAAGAAAGCAAAGTTGAATACCAGGGATCTCGTCCAGATCATCGTCCTCTCTCAGCTTGGGCGGGCTCCGGACACGGGTCGTAGCCGCTCGAGAACGGGCCGCAGCACGGCCCCTAGATATTTGCCGTATTCGCTCACCAACAGTGCTGCGCTGCCGCGCGAAACCCACCAATGTTCCTGCCTGACCTGATCCGGAAAGACCGGGTGAGGGATGATTTCAATCTCCGGCATAACACGGTCGAATTCGAGAAGACTGCGCGGCATGTGGTACCAGGCCGTAACCAGACGCAAGCTGCGAAGGCCTTGCTGCCGCACCCATTGCGCGGTCTCACGCGCGTTCCCAAGGGTATCCTCGGCGTCGTGGCCGAGTGCCATGCAGCAAGCGGCCCAATCCGGAGCGTTCCCCGAAATCCGCAGCAGCTCATCAAGATCGACCTGCCGATTGACCCCCGAGACAAAGAGCTTGCGCCCTTTTCCCTCACGCAGCAGCTCGATGCCGCTCTGGAGGCGCAAACGGCCGCCGGTCAGCACGACGATGGCATCAGTCGGCGCCGACCGATCCTCGGCTGAAGGTGGGGTCGCGAACCAGATCAGACCAGCGATCCACAGCAAGAAAAGCGCGGCACCAGCCACAGCCGTTCGGCGCAGAGCATGCCATAGCCACCTCGTCGCCGGGCTCACGGCATCCGCCAAGTCATCACGGTGCGGTGATCCGCGCCGTCATTATCGCGGAGAGGCCGGATGCCAAAAGCGGGAGCAGCATTGACCGGAGCCGCACACATAGACGAGAGGAGCAACTATACCAGGGTCGGAACCATCCGGACCCGTTATGTCCTGAGGCGGAGATCGAGCTAAGGGAGCCATAGCCGGCACCCGATCATACTGCCGCCGAGCCGCCGGCCGTCAAGGCGGCGCCGTTTGCGCGACCGAATCAAGGATGCCAGAAAGAGCGAGCAAACTCCAGGTCGCGGGCTGCGATCACTAAGTCGTGGCGAGTAGGTTCAACCGCTCCAACGGCACAGTGACGTTGAGGGAGGCGGATATATGCGGGATCCGCCGGAATACTTGGGACACGCCGCCGCGCCGCCCGCTCAGTTCGTTTCACCAGCGCCGCAGCTCGCGAGGACCCATCCAGCGGGAGGCTCTCGCTGTCTAATTCATCGGGTGTCGCGCCGCGGCAGCACGAAGCAATTGTGCTGCGATGGCGCCTTCGAATAAATGCGCTGATATTTTTCCCCGCATCGCCGTGATGTACGTTTCGGGGGCGACGTGGCGTGCAGGGGCCACTGCGACCCGATGGAAGGCGCCCGGGATAGAGCCGAACCAGACGCGTCCTGCACGGTCGATGGCAGTCGAGGCGGCGCAATGGGGCTTATCTCGTTGAGCCATGACGGCTGAAACAACTGGGTCCGCGGTGGGAGTTGTAACCGCGCTTCCCCGTGTCTCGTTAGACGGGCCGGAAGAATTCTGGGCGATGTCGCTCGGCCTGTTCGACGCGATCATTCGTACCTTTTACGGCGTCTATGAATTCACCGACGATCGAGTGTGGTCCGCGGGTCGGGCTGAGTCGGGCGCGCTCCGGTGTCGTTGTCTGACGGCACGCGGATCGAAACCGGCGAATTGGTCAGTCGTTGCATGGCGCCCTCCCGTTGCGTAGTCGCCGGCATTCAGCCGATCGCGCCGGTGAGGACGGGACCGAACGGAACGTAGCGCTCGCCGTCGAAGCGCCTCATCTGGGCCTGCTTGATCGGCCCGAAATTTGTCGGGCTGGTGTTGATCGCGATGCCGGGCAACAGCATCGGCAGTTCGAGATCGTGCAGGATGGCCGCCTGCTTCATTACGTTCTCGCGGGTCAGCTCGTCGCCGCACTGCTTCAGCATCTGGATGGTCGTCGCGGCAATCGACTGACCGTAGACGTTCTGGTTATCGGTCTTGTCGCCGTTCGGGTAATACTTGTCCATGAAAGAGACCCACCCCTTGTAGCCCGCATCGTTTTGCCATTGGGGATCGGTGGGGTCCTTGAAGGAATTGTCGCTAATGATACCCGTGGCGTTTTCGAGGCCGGCCGGCTTCAACGTCACGCCGACGGACGAGGCGATGCCGTTCAGGATGTGCAGTGGCTTCCATTCGATCTCGGCCACCTTCCTGATCGCCTGGGCGCCGAATTTGGGTATCGCGATGGTAACGAGGACATCGCAGCCCGCCGCCTTTAGGTCGACGATCTGCGAGTCGACAGTCGTGTCCGTGGTCTCATAGGAATCCTTGACCTTGATCATCGACGCCGCCTTGTCGCCGAGCCCGTCGACCAGGCCTTTCAGATAGTCCTTGCCGAAATCGTCGTTCTGATAGAGCACGCCGATCTTGCCGTCGGGCTTGTTCTTCAGGATGTAGGCCGCGTAGATGCGCCCCTCCGCTTGGTAGCTAACGAAAAAGCCCATCGTCCAGGGATGGCCCTTCGGATCGTCCCACTTGGTGGCGCCGGTGCTGACGAACAATTGCGGCACCTTCTTCTCGTTCAGGTAGTGCCAGATAGCGCTGTTGGTCGGGGTCCCGAGCTGGCCGGCAGTGAAGAGAACTTGGTCGCTCTCGACCAGCTTGCGCGTCATCTCTACCGTCTTCGGCGGGGAATAGCCGTCGTCGTCGGAGATGAAGGTGATCTTGCGCCCGTTCACGCCGCCCTGCTCGTTGATCATCTTGAAATAGGCGGCCATCGATATCGGAATGGGGCTGGCGTTCGAGAGCGGCCCGCTATAGGGGCCGGTGTTGCCGATCTTGATCTCGCTGTCGGTGACCCCCGGGCCATATTGCTTGGCGGCGCGGGCCGGCCCCGCGGCGAGGATCGGGCCGCCGAAGGCGAGCGCGGCGGGGGCGGCAGCGAGAATCGTGCGGCGCGTCAGACGCTTCATGATGATCTCCCTCGGCGAAAGCCTGCTGTTCGATCGGTGTCTTGAGGCATGCCTCATTGGTGATGCGAGGCACGCTCGTTGGGTCGACTTCGGGCGTCGTCACACCCGGCGGCGAATTTATCCGGCGCCGCCAACCGTGTCATCCTTTCTTTCCGTTGGGCGGTCACGCCGGTGCATCGAGAAAAATCCTGACCGTTCAGCCGATGGCGCCAGTCAGGATCGGGCCGAACAGTTGCCAGCGGGTTCCGTCGAAGCGCCCCATCAGGACTTGCTTGATCGGCGCGAAATCGGTCGGGCTGGTGTTGATCTTCACGCCCGGCAACAGCAGCGGCGTCGTGAAATCGCGGAGGTTTGCTGCCTGCTTCATGACGTTTTCACGGGTCAGCTCGTCGCCGCACTGCTTCAGCACCTGCACCGTGGTGGCGGCGATGGAAGGGCCGTAGAGATTGCCGGAGTCGCTCTTGTCGCCGTCGGGGTAATATTTGTCCATGAAGGCGAGCCAAGCCTTGAAGCCCGGATCGTCGTTCCACTGCGGGTCGGTCGGGTCCTTGAGGTAGAAATCGGAGACAACCCCCTTGGAAATTTCGAGCCCGGCCGGCTTCAATGTGGCACCGACCGAGTTGGCGACGCTGGTCAGGACGTGGAGAGGTTTCCACTCGATTTCCGCCGCCTTCTTGATCGCCTGCGCGGCCATCTTTGGGATCGCGGCGGTTACCAACACATCGCAACCTGCAGCCTTCATCGCGACGATTTGCGAGTCGATCGTCGGGTCGGTCGGCTCGTAAGACGCCGCCAGAACGATCATCGATTTGTGCTTGTCGCCGAGCCCGTCGGTCACCCCCTTCAAATAATCCTTGCCGGCATCGTCATTCTGGTAAAGCACGCCGATCTTGCCGTCAGGCTTGTCGGTCATGATCAAGGTCGCATAGATGCGGCCCTCGCTCTGGTAGTTCGGCTGCCAGCCGATCGTCCACGGATGGCCCGTCGGGTCGTCCCATTTGGTGGCGCCGCTCGCGATGAACAGCTGCGGCACCTGGTGCTGGTTCATGTAATGCCAGGTCGCGCTGTTGGTCGGGGTGCCGAGCGGACTGGTGACCGCCAGAACCTGATCCTGCTCGACCAGCTTGCGGGTCATTTCGACCGTCTTCGGCGGCGCATAGCCGTCGTCGTAGGAGATGAAATTGATCTTGCGCCCGTTCACCCCGCCCTGGTCGTTGACCATCCGGTAATAGGCGGCCATGGATTTGGGGATCGCGCCGTAGGACGAGGCCGGACCGCTATAGGGACCCGTATTGCCGAGCTTGATCTCGGTGTCGGTAACGCCGGGTCCGTAATTCTTCGCCGCACGCGCGGCGCGCTGCGCGGCAAAGGTGAGCGCGACCGGCGCGGCAACGAGAACGGTACGGCGCGTCAGACGCTCCATCGCAACCTCCCAACATTGTTTCTTCGGCCCGAGCCGGGGGCGCAACATGTGCGTTGCAACCCGCGCCCGGGACAGGAACCGTTGCCGCCAAGCCGCGCGCCGGCGGCCCGGCAGCTCAGCTACCGCCGTTGCGGGCCACGTTCAGCCGATCGCGCCCGTTAGGATGGGACCGAACCGACGCCATGACTCGCCGTCAAAACGCCCCATCTGGACCTGCTTGACCGGGGCGAAGTCGCTCGGGCTGGTGTTGATCGCGATCCCGGGCAGCAGCATCGGCACCCGGAAATCATGAAGGTTGGCGGACTGTTTCATCACGTTTTCGCGGGTCAAGTCGTCGCCGCATTGCTGCAGCACGTGTACTACCGTCGCCGCGTTGGAGGGGCCATAGACGTTGCCGGCGTCGGTCTTGTCGCCGCTCGGATAATATTTGTCCATGAAACCGACCCACCACTTGTAACCGTCGTCGTTTTGCCACTCGGGGTCGGTCGGGTCCTTCAAGTAAAAGTCGGACACAATGCCCTTGGAGATTTCCAAGCCGGCCGGCTTCAAGGTGGCGGCCACCGAATTGCCGATGCTGCTCAAGATGTGCAGCGGCTTCCACTCGATCTCCGCCGTCTTTTTGATCGACTGGGCGGCAAATTTGGGGATCGCGGTGTTGACGAAGACGTCGCAACCGGCGGCCTTCATGCCGATGACCTGCGAGTCGACCGTTGGATCTGTGGTCTCGTAGGACGCCTCGACGAGGATCATCGAGGCTGCCTTGGCGCCAAGCCCGTCGGTGACGCCTTTCAGATAGTCCTTGCCGAAATCGTCGTCCTGATAGAGCACGCCGATCTTGCCGTCCGGCTTTTCCTTTAGAATGTAGGCCGCGTAGATGCGCCCTTCGCTCTGGTAGTTCGGCTGCCAGCCGATGGTCCAGGGATGACCCTTCGGATCGTCCCATTTGGTCGCGCCAGTGCTGACAAACAGCTGCGGCACCTTGTGCTGATTCATATAGTGCCAGATCGCGCTGTTGGTCGGCGTCCCGAGCGGACCGGCATCCAGAAAGACCTGGTCTTCCTCGACCAACTTGCGCGTCATCTCAACGGTCTTCGGCGGCGAATAAGCGTCGTCATATGAGATGAAGTCGATCTTGCGGCCGTTCACCCCGCCCTGATCGTTGACCATCTTGTAATAGGCGGCCATCGCTCTGCCAATCGTTCCGTAGGATGAGGCTGGTCCGCTGTAGAAGCAGGTGTTGCCGATCTTGATCTCGGTATCGGTGACACCCGGTCCATATAGCTTGGCCGCAGGGACCGGCCGCGCCGCCAGGAGTGGGCCGCCGAAGGCCAGCGCAGGCGCGGCGGCGAGAATGGTGCGGCGTGTCAGGTTCTTCACGGTGACCTCCCTTGCACAACTTGACGGCCCGATCGTTACCGGTGGCGCCATCGCGGCACATACGCGAATGCTAACCGCGTGAAGCCGGCGGCCCCCGACGGCATCACGAATATCACCAGCAGCATGATGACGCCATAGATCGCGCCCGCCAATCCGCGCGACACCTCCTCGGCGATGTTCGGCACGTAGAGCACGAACAAGCCGCCGAACAGGCAGCCTGGCAGCGAGCCCATGCCGCCGAGTATCAGACCGACGAGGAAATAGATTGAAAGGAACAGGCTGAAGCTGTCGGGGGCAACGAACTGCACCGCGAGGGCGCCCAAGGCACCGGCAACCCCGGTGTAAAGCGCGCTGACCCCGAAGGTCAGCGTCTTGTACAGCCGCTCGTTGATCCCCATTGCGGCGGCCGCGATCGGGTGGTCGCGGATTGCCATGATGGCACGGCCGGTCCGGCTCTTCACCAGATTGGCGGCGCCGGCGAACATGGCCAGCACGACCGCGAGGGTAAAATAATAGAGCCACTGATCGGTATCGATCGGCAGGAATCCGGGTACATCCGGCTGATCGACGACGATGCCTTGCACGCCGCCGGTCCAGTCTTCGAGACCATGAAATTTCAGGAGCTGCGGCAGCGCAACCGCCAGCGCAAAGGTGGCAAGGGCGAGATAGAGGCCTTGCAGCCGCAGCGCCGGCAACCCGAACAGCGTGCCGACGACAAAGCAGACGCCGCCGGCCGCCGGCACGGTCCAGTAATAGGCAACGCCGTAGCGCTGCATCAGAATCGCGGTGACATAGGCGCCGAGGCCGTAGAATGCGCCGTGTCCCACCGAGAATTGGCCATTGAAGCCGGTCAGCAGGTTGAGGCCGAGAATCGCCAACCCGTAGATCATCACCTCGGTCAACTGGAAGACGACAAAGCCCTGGAAAACGAAGGGCGCCACCACCGCGATCGCCAAAACACAAGCCAACACCCAGTGACGGGTCGTAAACCATGCGGCCCGCTGTGCGCCGCGCGCCTGGCCGGAGGGTGCGAAGACTGCGGTATCCTGTTGTGGTGTCGTCATACCCGGCTCACCACGCTGCGGCCAAAAATCCCGGCGGGCCGCACCATCAGCACCGCGACGATCACCAACAGCGCGATCGTCAGCTTCAGGTCGCGGCCGAAATAAGGGATGAAGGTACCCGCCAGGTTCTCGATGATGCCGACGGCGAAGCCGCCCAGCACGGCGCCCCCAGGACTCGTCAGCCCGCCCAGCACCGCGCCGGCAAAACCGTACAGCAGCACGCCGAACATCATGTTCGGATCGAGAAACACGACCGGTGCGATCAGCATGCCGGCAACCCCGCCGATCGCTGCCGCAATGCCCCAGCCGAGCGCCGTCATCCAGCCGACCCGTATGCCGACCAGACGGGCCGATTCCGGATTGGCGGCGGCGGCCCGCATCGCCAGGCCGAGTCGCGTACCGCGGAAGAACAGGTAGATCAGACCCACCATCACCGCAGTCACGCCGATCATCCCGGCTTCATGGGCGTCGATCAGGACGCTGCCCAACAGCGGCTTGGTGCCGAACGGGCTCGGGAAGCTCTTGATCGTGTAATCCCAAAGATAGCCGTCGCCGCTGTTCAAGATGCTGAACAAGGCGATGAAGGCGACCAGATTAGCCAGGATCGAGGCGTTGTGCAGCGGCTTGAACAAGATCCGCTCGATGGCGACGCCGCCGATGAACGACAGGATCACCACGGCCACGAAAGCCAGCCAATACGGCGTGCCCCAAGCGATCAGCTGCCAGGCGACATAAGCC
>DATEQL010000068.1:0-3501 GCA_035272665.1 Allostellaceae bacterium | reverse complement strand
TGCATCTGGGCGCGCACCATGGCGCGTTTTGCGTCGGGTGCTGCTGGGCGATCATGCTGCTGATGTTCGTCGTCGGGACCGGGAATGTCGGCTGGATGCTGGCGCTCGGGGCGACCATGGCGGTGGAAAAGAACATGCCCTGGGGGCGGCGGCTCAGCCGTCCGCTCGGCGTCGTGCTGGTGACCTGGGGCGCCCTGGTTGCTGCTGCCAACACCGGTTAGGACATTTAGCGGGCAGCATTCCTTTCAGCGAAACTCATCAGCTGGCTTTGCGATGAAATGACGGCCCGAGCCGGGCGCGGAGCAAGAGGCACTCTGGCTGATAATTTGCAGTAAATTACAGCGACAACATGCGGGAATGCCCTATCGAGCAACGTAAGCTCTCAGGTATGGGGCTTAAGAGGTGGCAGCAAAGCCGCGGACCCACGCCTTGCGCAGCAGGTGCCGCGCCAGCGGAAGCGGCGGCATCCGCAGCCAATGCGAACGAATGTAAAGGCACAAGCATGCGGCCCGCCGCCACGGCGTCCTGTACTCGGGAAGGTCCGGGAGCAGCGCGCTGCGTACCATCGGGTCCATCGCGGCGCGCACGGGCCGGGGCGGTTTGCCGGCCCGCGCCGCCTCGTCCGTGACTGGCTCGGGCACCGTCGTTCCGAGCAACGACGAAGCGTAGCGTAACGCGTAATAGAGGGGGCGGACGAGGCCAAGCTCGACGGCCGCGGGCACCAATTCATGCCAAAAACCGGGGTCCCGGCCGAAATGGCGGCACAGCTCGTCGAAATCGACGAGGCCCCCGAGCCCGCCCGCGATCTCACCATCCTGGAACAAATGGACCGCCACATGCAGCGCCATGTGGGTCGGGCAAAACACTCTCGAACCGTCTGCGAGGGCTATCGCCGAGCGCCAGAACGCAGAGGGATCCGGACGCAGCCGCGACAGGGGCGGCAGGATCGTGTGGTGCACGTCGAGCTCGCTGCCGCGCTCGCGGTGGCGCAACGGTGGCAATTCGTGGCTCCATCCGCGGTAGTAGCGCTTGTCGTAAGCATCGAGCTCGACCGGCTCCCAGCCATGCGACACTAGATGTTTCTCTGCGCTGTCGAGTTGGCCGCGGGGCACCATAATGTCGACGTCGGCGCTGGTTCGGCCGCGCGCTAACGGCAGCCCTGCCGCGGCATAGGCGGCGCCCTTAAGGAGCAGCATCGGGTATCCGGACCCGGTCAGCACATGGTGCAGCCGGTTGACCTCCCACTCGAGCGCTCGCCGGCGACCTTCGGCGGCGGCCCGGGCAGCGGCGAACTGCGTGCGCACGCGGGCGGGCAAGGCGGCGAGGATCCCGGTATCTTCGATCCGATAGGATAGCCGCGCGGTGAGGCCGGCCATGCGCGCCTGCGCCAGAAGCAACTCCAAGCTTTCGACCCCGAGTCCGTTGACCAGTCCGGGATCGGCGAAGGCACGTAACAGGAGATTATTAGGCAGCATCGAGCGGTAGGCCCGTCACGAGCTGACGCTCGGCGAGCCCGTCGACCATCTCGGCGGCTGCCGCCGCCTGCGCGAAAGGCAGATCGTAACATTCCGCCGTTTCAATCAGTTGGCTAAGCGCATCGAACGCGGTGCGGCCGAGCGCGTCGTAATTGAAGCAATTTCTCTCGAGGCGCAGGAACCCGGCGGCCTTGCGTAACGGCACGAGCCTCGTATCGGCGTTCTCGGCATGCGTCGGAAACACGACCCAGCCCGGCAGCGCCGGTTCGGCTTGGCACTCGACCGCTTCGAGTGGCGGTCGGAGATGCGCAAGCGTGCCCTTGTGCGTAGGAGCGAAGACTCGCCCGATCCGGGGGTGTGGCAACAATCCTTCTATCAGCCCGATAGAAGTCCCCTTGAGCGCCACCGGTCGCGGGATTGGGAACAGCCGGCCACGCGCCGGATCGAGCAAAGCCAACTCGTCCGACAGCAGCCGCCAGCCGCGTGCCAGCAGGGCAGCGCAGAGCGTGCTCTTGCCGGAACCCGGCGGGCCCGCAAGGATGGCGGCCCGCCCCGCCTTCTCGACCACGGCGGAATGGAACATCAGGAACTGATGAGCATGGCTGCAAATGCACCAATTGAGGCCCCATTCCGCAAACGGCATGGCGAGCCGCCGGGGAAAGGTCCGGAACGGGCTTTCCCCATCGGCCCGGAACTCGGCCTGCGCCTCCCGCCATGGCCACCGGCGGAAAGCCGGCGTGACGCGAATGCGGAAGTCGCTGATCTCGTTTTCGTCGCAAACCGGGAAATCGGCGTAGGCGGCGCTGAAATCCGTGACAAATCTGTCGATCGGTGTGTGCAGGCGGAAGACGAAGGGGCCGATCCTGGTGCGCAGGCCGGGCCCGGCGAACCGCTGGTGCAGCTGATCCCGCGTCAGGTCTCCGATCTTCACGAGGTCGACGGCGCGATCAGCCCCAGCTCGTCGAGCTCACGGATCAAACGGTCGATCGTCTGCAATGGCGGGCTGTCCCGCGCGATCTCGAATTGGTCCGCCAGACGCCGGACCAGCTCACTCGCCGATCCCGGCTCGGCCTCGAGGCTGCGTAATGCTTCTCCAGCCAAAAAGTTGAGATGGTGCGTCAGCCCTGAGGCGGTGTTGTAGACGAGGAATTCGTCGTCCCACATCCGCCAGGAGAGCATGTTCTCGGGCGGCACCCTCCAAACTGTCACCCCTTCCTCAAGGGCCCCGCTCATGCTTGGAACTCGGCATGCCTTAAACTACGTGGGGCATTTATGGCTGGTGTGCGGATTCGCCGTCAGCGAGTTCAGGCAGGTGGTGGTGCCTTGCGCTTGGGCCGAGCGGGCACCCAGGGTCATCACCGCCGGCGGGGCAAGCAGGCTGGCGATGATAATCCGGCGACGGTTGGAGGATCGGCCGGGCTCATTCGTTCTGCCGTCGCCGGGGAGCTGGCCGGAGCGCTCGGGGGTGGGATGCTCTACGCTCTCGTCAGCCATGATACAACGTCTCCGTATGCCGCCCCTTATAGAATATGCTTTAAAAAAGTAAAGCGAGAATTACCCTGACGCAATCAGTTCCGTCTCCGGCTGCCAGTATTAACCATCTTGTCAGCGACGGAGCGCTCACCGGATGGATCCGCATCGGCAACCTGTCGGGGTGAACGATCCCCGCGACCTTCGCAGAATCCAAAGGAGCATTTCGCACCGCGCGCACCACTGTCAACAAGATCTCAGAGGACTTGTTGCATGACGAGTTTGCTGCACCCTGAAACTCCTTCACCCCTGAGCCTCTTGCAGAAATGCGGAAATGGCCTGGTTTCTTCACTGGGGCGAGTTCAAGCGGGGAGCGGAAAGGGCTGGCGGTTGAAAGAGGCGGACGAGAGCGTCAGCGGCCAGGGCGGCCACGCCGAACATCAGATGGCATAGCGCCTTGGCATGACCGCGGACGCGGAGGTTTCTGGCGCCGAACTCGTCCTTGAGGCGGGCATTGGCGCGCTCCGCCACAGTGCGGATTTTGTACAGTTCGTCG
>DATEQL010000067.1:0-8610 GCA_035272665.1 Allostellaceae bacterium | reverse complement strand
GAAGCGCTCGTGCGAGAAATAGGGGTTGGTGCCCGAGGAGTGATATTCCGAGCCGATGCCGCGCACGAAGCCGGCGATGATGCGGCCCTTCGACAAATTGTCGAGCATCGCGAACTCTTCGGCGATGTAGATCGGGTTGTTCACCAACGGCAGCGCGCGGCCGAGAATCGCGATCTTGATCGTCCTTGTGCGCTGGATCAGAGCGCTGGCGATCAGGTTCGGCGCCGGCATCAGGCCGTAGGCGGTCTGGTGATGCTCGTTGACGCCGATCGCAGAGCTCCTCGGCATAGACGAGCGCGTCGATGTGGCGCGCGTATTCCTCCGCGCCCTTAACCGGGTCGTAGAGGCCGTTCGGCAACACCACCCAGGGCGAGCGATGCTTCGCCGCCTCCGCGAGATCGAGCGGCCGGTACGGCATCAGATGGAAGGAGACGAGCTTCATGACGGGACTCCCTCCAGGAATTCGCGGACATGGCACGCGACGAGAGGGGCCTGCTCGACATGCGGGAGATGCCCGCATCGATCCACCATCACAAGGCGCGCATCCGGCAGGCGCTCGCGCCACAGGGCGGCATTGGCTGGCGGCATGATCTTGTCGTTGTCGCCCCAGACGATCAGCGACGGCAATTTGATGCGGTGCAGCCATTTCTCGAGATCGGGATTGAACCAGCGCGGCTGCCAGGCGAGCTTCGCCACCGTGAAACGGTTCCTCAGCATCACGTCCATCTGCTCTTCGCTCGGCGTCATTGCCAGGATGCGGTCGGCGAAGGACTGGTCGTGATAGAGGTTGCGTACCGCCTCCTCGGGCCCCCAGATGAAGTTGTCGCCGCACGGCACGCCCTTGATGCGGATGCCGGCGGGTGCCAGCTGGACGAGGCTCCGAAAGCGCGAGCGGTCGCGGATCAGGATCTCGGCGGCGAGCCAGCCGCCGAGCGAGTTGCCGATCAGATGGATCCGGTCGAGCCCCGCCTCCTCGACAAGGTCGAGATAGAACATGGCAAGGTCCGATACCGAGTGGATCCACGGCGGGTTATCGGATCCGCCAAAGCCGGGATGCTCGGGCACCAGCAACTCATAGCGCTCGGCCAACGCATCGAAAAATGGCAGCCATTGCGGCACCCCGCCCGCACCGTGCAGGAACAGCACCTTGGGGCCGTGCCCCGCCCGGTGCAGCTTGACGGCAACTTCACGGATCTTGAGCTCGGTGAGTTCGGCCGGCATGTCGTCCGCTCCCTCTCCTATACGCACGCTTTAGGCGCTTTATCATACTGGGAAGCGCGAGCGATTGCCGATAACCGGTCATCTGAGCCGGAATTGGCCTCATGACGATGAGCGCATGCAACGCCTCCCGCGACCGCCGCCCGGAAGCGACTGAGACCGCGCGAATCCTAGGCGGCGCGGTCGAGCGACGCCGCCGGAACCGGCGGGACGTCGCCAGGGCCCCGAGGATTGAAGTCGAGCTTGCTCTCGGTGAACCCGCCGCTTCGTGGCCGCTGACGTCGAAGACGATCTCGCCACCTGTCTGGGCATAGCTACCGTGGATGGCGAGCATCCCCCCGCCTTCGGGCGCTGCGGAACCAGAGCGGAAATGTCCGACGCCGGTTAGGGCTGTCGTCGGTCGGGTTCAAGAATTTTTCGGATTGCTCGACAAAGGCGATCAGCGCGTCGCCGACTTCATGGGCAAAGGTGCTTACAGCCGCCTCGTAAGACACGAGATCTGGAAGCGGTGGGCGAGCGGGCCTCTATTGCCGCGCTCGCGCCAATACTCGGCATGATGATCGCGATCAACCGGACGATTTGGCTCCGAACAGGGGGTGCGATCGAATTGATGGTCGAGCCTATTAAACCGTCTCCGATGCGACAAACGAGACCTAACCGCGTGACGGGCGGAACTTTGC
Organism: Allostellaceae bacterium; assembly: GCA_035272665.1. GTDB lineage: Bacteria > Pseudomonadota > Alphaproteobacteria > ATCC43930 > CGMCC-115725 > AP-15. The sequence continues at coordinate 6,712 of DATEQL010000067.1, read as the reverse complement.
GCGGATGAATGCCGCACTGCGGTCCATGTGAGCGGCCCGCCGCTCATATCGTTGGGCGAGATCGAGCAATTCCTGCTGCGGATTCGGCAGGTGGCATTTGCGTGCGATCTCGCGGAGCCGTGTCGCGAGATCGCGGTAATGCGTGCCCTCTTGCCACCAAACCTGATCGCCCGTCATCCGCACGGTAACCAGAGAAAGCTTTACTCGGCCGTTAAGAAACGGCTCGGATGTTAACTAATGATAGTATTCGGGCGCGAGTAGTGGCGAAGTAGGCTCTATCGATAGCGCGACGCGACCGTCCCCAACCCTGCCGAACCGGGTAGTGGCCGAGTGGCCGAATTTGTTGATGGTCGAGCCTATTAAACCGGTGCGACAAAGGATCGCAGATTACGGCTAGGCGGCAGGACAGGAGGGCACCTTCGGGTGCCCTCCTGCCTCAGAACAATCGGGATATGAAGCCGACTATCGAAGCCAAAACTGAGGCATTCACAGCCCCAAGGTCAGCCGGTAGGTCGATCCGCGCCGCGACTGGCTTGGAACAATGCGAGCATTTCACATACCGATCTCGTGCAAGAGGGTAGTTCGCGGTCCCGATGACGTGCTCAGCCAAAGGCTGCACTGGCAAATTCCTGATGCCGAGATACTCTATCGAGGAGCAATCCGGTTCCTCCGGTTCAGAGATCCCCCACGCTCTTGTTCGGTTCACTCTAATGACAGACCTGGTTTGGTTGTGGGTTGTGTATCGCGTAGACAGTGACGCGGTGTTCGGAGCTACAAGACGGGCTGAGAGACTTTACAGAACGGCTGAAGAAGCTCGGAGTGTAGTCGGACAGGTAGCTGATCGGTTGGGTGCCGGTGAAATCCGTTGGGATCAGACGGACGAGGCCACTTGGGTAGCGAGGACCACGAGGTACGTTTGCGTCGTATGGAGCATTCGGCTACCTGAGTGAAATAAGTTCATGCGTTTCCGTGAACTTGTCGAAACGCCTATCGACGAAACCGAACGAAGAGGCGGGCGACAATCGAGTTTTGCGGCTCCCGACTCGGAGGAGCAGGCCCCACGACCGCTCTACTTGATGATCGGGAGTGCCCCGATTTCGCGGCTGGTGGTCGTGTGCTTTTCAGTCGCGCGCCGCCCTGATAAACCGGAAGATCGCGCCCAACGATCGGGAATCCGGGGAATATTGGTGCAAGGGAGGTTTCGCATGGCTCGGAGCGCGCGGCGCGTTCTCACCGTTCTTTTGCCGGTTTTTCTTTGCCTGTTGCCGGGACGACAGGCTGGCGCCGGGTCTGTCGACATCACCGTGATGACGCAAAATCTGTATGTCGGCGCCGACACAGATCCGATCCTGGCGGCGTCTACCCCAACCGCGCTGCAAGCCGCCATTCAAGCTGCCGCACAATCGGTGGTCGACAACAACTTTCCTGCACGTGCCGCGGCCATCGCCAGCGAAGCCGCCAGCGCCGGCGGTCCGCTGCTGATCGGCTTGCAGGAGGCGGAGATCGTCGGCGCGCCCGGCTTATCGCTATACTATGCCGATGCTCTGATTTCTGCGCTCAAAGCCGAGGGGCTCAACTACACCTACATGATCCCCGGGGTTGGGGATACGGTTCATACCGGGTTCAGCCTCAATTCGGCGGCGGCTGGCATCCCTGGCTTCAGCATCACCGACCAGGAGGTCGTACTGGTACGGACCGATGTTCCGGGCTTCATGGTCACGAGCGTCTCCGCGCCGACCTTTGGCAACAATGTGACCCTACAGAGCCCACTGGTGCCAGGTGGGATCCCGCTCCAGCGCGGTTACGTGCTGGTGGACGCAACACTCGACGGAGTGCCGTTTCAATTCGTCTCGACGCATCTTGACGAGACCCATTCGTCAGCGGAGCCCGCCCAGGTCGGCGAAATCCTCGCGGCGCTGGACACCACCGGTGAACCGCAACTGGTGGTGGGCGACTTCAATGCCGGCCCCAGCGATTTGTGCGGCGGGTTGTCTTGCGGTCCGGCGGACATGCTTGCAGCCGGCTTCACCGATACCGCCGCCGCGGTCGGAGCGGCGCTGGGACCGACATGTTGTCAGGCCCCCGATCTCAGCAATACCGTCTCCTTGCTGAGCGAGCGCTACGATTACATCTTCGAGAGCGGCTTCTCCTCGGTCGATTCGGCCGCTCTCGTCGGCGATCAGCCTTTCGAGACTGTGCAACCGCTTTGGCCATCCGATCATGCCGGAGTGGTGGCGACGCTCACCTTGGTGCCGGAGCCGGCAGCCGCATCGCTCCTCGTATCGGCGATATTCCTGTTCGCGGCGGTGAGATTGCGCGGTCGCACCCAAAGGCGCCGCTCGTCCTCGTGATCAGAAATAGAGGCGTCGGGTCGAGCTGCATGCCCGAAGCAAGACAACGGCCTGTCCGACCGGGAGGTGCATGATATTTCTCTCGACGCTTGGGTCAGCGATATTGAGACGGTGGTCGACGCCATCGGCGACGAGGGGTTTCGGCTGCTCGGAAGCGTCGCTGTCAATCGGGTCGTCGGGGTAGACCCCTGGCGCAATGTGCCACCCGCGAATCCGGGAAATGTCGGATGAGATCAGTCGAACCGTTCAAGGCGCCGGTGGTTGAATCGCTGTCGGTGCGGGTCGTCGTCGATTCGGTATTCGACCAGTTCATGCCGAAGGCGACGCATCCGATGGTCAAGATCGAGCATGTGGGGCGCATTCGCACCAATCTGCACTCGACCTTGGCCGGCGAATGGGGCCTGTCGCTGCATCTTGAATCCCGCAATGCATCTGCAACGGGGCAATACCTCCTCGACTTCGCCTACACACCGGAAGTGCTGGTGCGGAATTTCAATCTACTCGGCATTGAGCCCGAGCGGCTCAACGGGCTCATTCTGAGCCACGGACACCGCGACCATTTTGGCGGGTTGCGGGGCTTTGTCGCCCATTACCGCGACCGGATGCGCGACGATCTGCGGCTCTTTGCCGGCGGCAATGAGAGTTTTCGCGAGAAATGGGTCGGCTCGCGCGATGAGGAACCGGTGTCCTGGGGTGCGCTCGACCGCACGGCGCTCGAGGCCGCCCGGGTTGAGACCGTGTGCTGCGATGCCGCGCATGCCCTGGAGGGCCCGTTTACCACCGGCAATATAGCGCGCCAGACGTTCGAGAGGGTGTTGCCCAACACCCTGGTCGAGCCGACCCCGGTCGATCACTTCACCGAGGAGGAGCGGCGCGGGCAACTTGTCCCTGATCGTCATCCCGACGAGCATGCGACCTGCTATGTCGTGCAGGGGCGGGGCCTCGTGGTCATCTCCTCCTGCAGCCATTGCGGTGTGCTCAATGCCATCAGGACCGCGATGGCGGTCTCGGGCGTCGACAAGCTGCACGCTGTTGTCGGCGGCTTCCATCTGGGCGTCGCACCGCCGGATTATGTCGAGCACACGATCGCGGAGATGAAGGCCCTGGCACCCGATGTGGTCATCCCGATGCATTGTACCGGTCGTCACTTCATCGCCAGAATGCGTGCCGAAATGCCCGACCGCTTGATCGACTGGAATACCGGGAGCCGCTTCACCTTTGGTGTGTGAACAGGTTGAGCGTGCGGCAGTTATACTAAACCAGGGGCTCGCGCGCCGCGCGTTCATCGGCGCTTACGCGATGATTGTCTCAATAAGGGCGGCTCGCTCGCCATGCATAAAGTAGGTCGATGCGATCGCTTCGCACTGCTACCGCATACTCTCACCCTAGTCCTTCGTCTGATATGTGTAATGACAACTTGGAGATACGATATACGCGGTAATATTATTTCCCTGGATGCGCCCTGACATCTGTACAAACCCGTGTTTCAGCCGGGCGGAGGCTTTGAGAATCCCATTCTGGTCAACCGTCCCCCTTAATGTCGTGTCGAATCGCGGGAGATAGACAAACCGAACCTCACCCCCGGATATTCTCAAAGGGTAAAGCGCCCCGAGCGGAGGCTGGGTACAGTTCTCCTTGATTTCTTTCGTAAGCGTGAGCTCTCCCCGGTACTGCCCATCGAACTTAGCCGAGCCTTGCGCCAACGCGACGCTCCCAAGCCCCGTGCCGAGCAGAAGGCCCAGTCCCAGCAATCTCAGCATTTGGTTCTTCCCGTTCAGGTTTCGCTAGCAGGTTACAACGAGCAAAGCGCCCCGTAGCGATTGGTGCCGACCTATGAGGCATGGGTCCGCAAACGAAGAGGTGTCCCAGCGTTACATCCCGGGTAAAATGTGCGCAAGCGGGTCAAGAACGCGCTCTTTGGAGAGGCGGAACTCACCGATGGTGCCGGACGGCTGTCGGGTGATAGCAACTTCCCTTATTCTGCAAGCGTCTTGCTCGAGCCGACGGCCCGGGCATAGGTTTCCGATGCCTCCGCCCTCCCACCGAGGAACCGGCGGCAGACATCAGTAAGGACTGGCCCGATGAAACGGCAGTTGCACCTGAACCTGTTCATCCATAGCCGCGGCCATCACGAGGCGTCGTGGCGCCATCCGGCTTCGTCGCCGCTGCCATTGACCGACATCCGCTACTACCAGGATCTGGCGCAGCGGGCCGAAGCGGCGCTGTTCGATTCCGTTTTCCTCGCTGACCAGCTGGCGCTGGGGGGCGATGTAGCCCAGGCGCCGCGCACCTGGTTCGAGCCGATCACCGTACTGGCAGCGATGGCGGTGGCGACCAGCCGGGTCGGGTTGGTCGCAACGGCGTCGACCACTTATACCGAGCCGTTCAATTTGGCACGGCAGTTCGCCTCGATCGACCACATCAGCAGGGGCCGCGCGGCCTGGAACATCGTGACCTCGTGGCTGGCGACCGCGGCGGAGAATTACGGCGGTGCCGGGCAGGTAAGCCACACCGACCGCTACGCCCGTGGCGAGGAGTTCATGGAGGTGGTGAAGGCCCTGTGGGACAGCTGGGCCGCTGACGCGGTCATCGACGACCGGGCCGCCGGAGTCTACGCGCGACGCGACCGCATCAGATCGATCAATCATCGGGGCGATTTCTACAGGGTGGCCGGGCCGCTCAACCTACCGCGGTGCCCGCAGGGCCGGCCGGTGCTGGTGCAAGCGGGCTCGTCCGACACCGGTCGCCGCTTCGCCGCCCGGCATGCCGATGCCGTGTTCACTGCCCACATGGCGAAGGCGACGGCGCAGGAATTCTATGCCGATCTGAAGACGCTGGCGGCGGCCGAGGGACGGCCGCCGGAGCAGATCCTGATCCTGCCCGGACTCAGCGCGATGATCGCCGGGACCGAGACCGACGCGCAACGCTTGGCGCGTGAGGTCAACGAACTCTCCGATCCGGAGGTCGGGCGCAAGCGGCTGTCGGGCCGCTTCGGCGGGTATGATTTCTCGCATCTGCCGCTCGATCGCCCGCTCTCGGCCGCAGATTTTCCCGACCCCGCCTCGGTCGAGGCGGCGCGCAGCCGGACCGAGGTGATCCTCAATCTGGTGCGGCGCGACCAGCCGACATTACGGCAGTTGCTCGGCTATCTGGCCGGCGCGCGCGGGCATTTCGTCACTGCCGGGACGCCGGAACAGGTTGCCGACCTGATCGAGGACTGGTTCACCGATGGTGCGGCGGACGGGTTCAACATCATGCCGCCCGTGCTGCCGGCGCAGCTCGACGTATTCAGCGCCGAGGTGATCCCGATCCTGCAGCGGCGCGGGCTGTTCCGGACCGAATACACCGGGACAATGCTGCGCGAGCATTACGGCCTGCCGTGGCCGGCGAGCGTGTTCGATGACCCGAGCTTTACGGCCGAGCTTCAGAGTGCCGCCGCCGGTATATGAGGGTCCATGGCTTGCCTGCTCCCTGGGTTAGGTAACAAACTGCCTGCGGTCACGGGGAGGTGCTGCGGGACAACCGCGCACCCGCATGCAGGAGGGAGCTCATGGACCTCAGGGGCGCATTTGCGCTGGTGACAGGAGGCAACGGCGGGCTCGGGCAACGCATCTGTCACGCGCTGGCAAAGGAGGGTGTGCATATCGCCGTCATGTATGCCCAGAGCCGCGACCAGGCGGAGGGCGTCGCTCGCGAGCTGACATCGAGAAATCAGATCGACGCCGAGGCGTTCGCCTGTGACATCACCGACGGCGCGGCCGTGGAGCGGCTGGTCGGCGCCGTAATCCAGCGCTTCGGCCGTCTCGACATTCTCGTCAACGACGCCGCCTACAACAAGGCGATCCCGTTCACCGACCTTGACAGTCTGACGATGGAGGTGTGGGACAAGATCATCGCCGTCAACCTGACGGGGCCGATGCGTCTTACGAAGGCGGTGGCGCCCGTCATGAAGGCCCAAGGTCGGGGCCGCATCGTGAACATCTCATCCGTGGCCGGGGTCGGGCCGACGGGCTCGTCGATCGCCTATGCGGTGTCGAAGGCGGGGCTCATCCACCTGACGCGCTGCATGGCGGTGGCCTTGGCTCCCGAGACGCTCGTCAATTGCGTGGCGCCGGGCCTTCTGGAGGGCACGCGAGCGACAGCCAATCTCCGGTCCGAGCAGATCGAGCGTTCCGCGGCCACCTCGCTGCTGAAGAAGCCCGCCGACAAGGACGACTGCGCCGACATGGTGGTCACCATGTGCCGCACCGAAACCATGACCGGCCAGACGATCGTCATCGACTCAGGGCGCTACTTTCACTGATGCCGCCAATAGGATTGGGTGCGTGGGGATTGCATAATTTATTGTCATTACCGTTGGA
>DATEQL010000066.1:0-4460 GCA_035272665.1 Allostellaceae bacterium | reverse complement strand
GCCATGGCCTCGACGGCGCTCTTCGGCACGAGGTGGGTGACGAAATCCTTCAACGATAGCGATGCGGCGTTGAGATTGGTCGCAGCAGTGGCATCGGGCAGCGGCAGGTTGAGGTTGTCGCCCGGCCGCAGGATGTTGACCATGATGAGGCCGAGCAGCAGCGAAACGAGCGAGGCGCTGACGAACCACAGCATCGCTTTGCCGCCGATGCGGCCAACCGATTTGGTGTCGCCCATATGCGCCACACCGACCACCAAGGTCGTGAAAACCAGCGGCGCGATGATCATCTTGATCAGGCGCAGGAAAATGTCGGTGAAGAGGGAGATGTAGCCGGCGATCGTCTTCGCCGTCTGCGGATCGGGCCAGAGCTGGTGGCAGGCATAGCCGACCCCGATGCCGAGCAGCATGCCGATAAAGATGATCATCGTCAGTCGTTGCGAGCGCATGGCTCTTCCCCCTTCGGCGGCCGCTCACAGCATGCGTCATTGCGCCGCGTAAGAAAACCGTCATGTCCGAGGGCGGCCTCCTCAGCGCGACGCTAACGCCTCGGCCGCACGCGGAAAAGGGGTGGGTGGTCGGGTTGGGTGGTGACGATCGCGACCGGCATCACCGGTTCGTGATCGGCGCGCTCGATCTGAAAGGCCTGGATCATCCTGGCCAGGACCAGGGTGGCTTCGGTCAGCGCAAATTGTGCGCCGATGCAGACGCGTGGACCGACGCCGAAGGGCAAATAGGCAAAACGGTCGGGCGCCGGTGCACCGGGGAGAAACCGCGCCGGGTCGAAGACCTCCGGTCGTGACCACAGCCGGCGGTGCCGGTGCAGTACCCAGGGTGCCATGAACACGATCGCCCCGGCCGGGACCGGGATGCCACCGGCGTTGTCGGGCTTCCGCGCCTGCCGCACGATCGTGAATGCCGGCGGATAGAGGCGCAGCGCCTCTTGCACGACGGCCCGGGTGTAGACGAGCCCCGGCAAGGTTTCGGCGGCATGATCGGGGGCAAGATCGACGGTCGCAACTTCTGCGGCCAGCCGTTCCTGGACGGCCGGCGCCTCGGCGACGAGGTAAAGCGACCAGAACAGCGCCAAGCCCGTCGTCTCGTGACCGGCGGCGATCATCGTCGCCACCTGGTCGACGAGAACCTCGGCAGAGAACGGAGTGCCGCTTTCCGGGTCGCGGGCCATCGACAATAAATCGAACAGGTCGCGTGGCGCCTCCCCCGACCCTTTTCCCCGGCGCTCGGCGATGATCTGCCCGATCAGATCCACCCAGCGTCGCCGAACCCGCCGCCGGGCGAGATCGCGCGGGCTCGGGATCGCCAACGGCAGCAGAAAGTCGAGCAGGCTCGGGCGGCCGAGACCCGCGGTATAGCGGGTGATCAGGTCCCGCAGCTCCGGACGATAACGCTCCATCGCCAGGGAAAACATCGAAGTGCCGGCGATCTCCAAGGCAAGAGACTGCATCGCCGCGAGAAGGTCGACGCGTCGATCGCTCGAGGCCGCGAGCCTGGCGACATCAGCTTCGGCGGCGCGAGCGACATGACACGCCAACAGCGGCATCGTGCGCGGGGCAAAGGCCGGGGCCGCGGTGCGCCGCTGGTGCTTCCAGTCCTCGCCTTCGCTGAGCAACAGACCTTTGCCGAGCAGCGGGCGCAGCATCCGCATGGTGGCCGGAGTACGGCGGTAACTGTCGGGATTCTCGACGAGGATATGGTGGATCCCCTCGGGCCGATTGAGAATGATCTGCCGGCGGCCGAAAAAGCTGCGGTGGACTACCTCCTCTTCGAAGGCCTCGGGCGGAAAGGCCAAAAGGGCATTGTCACGCAGCGCCTTGGCGATGACGCGTCCTGAAAGGGCGCCGGCCGGCGCTTGAGGCGTCGCAGGGACCAGTGGCTGCGCCTCGGTCACTCAGGCCATCCGTTGGTGACTATGCGACACGAGGGAGATCGAGATCGTTGCGTCGGGTTCCAGCCGTCTGTCGCGGCACCCGCAGGAGCGGCAGCGCCAGCATCGACAAGGCGACCAACCCGCCGATCAAAAGCCAGGCGTCGTTGAAGGCGGCGACGAGCCCGGCGCGCTCGACCAACGGAGCAACAAGGGCGCGCGTCGCCTCGTCTACCGCGCCGATAGGTACGCCTGTAAAGTGTTCGGTCGGCAATCCGACAAGGCGAGCCGCCGCCGCATCGCCGGCCTGAAGCCGTGCGGCGATGGCATCGACATGGGCAGGGGTACGCTGATCGAGCACGGTGTCGATCAACGCCAGGCCGATGGCTCCGCCGAGATTGCGCATCAGGTTGAACAGACCGCTGGCGTTCGGAACGAGAAAAGGGTCGAAGCCGCTAAGGGCTAATGAGGTGGTCGGCAATAGGCAAAGCATTACCGCCGCGCCGCGCATGACCTGCTGCCAGAACAATCCCCAGAAGTCGGTCTCGAAGGTCATGAAGCCGTTGCCGATGAACCCGATCGCCAGCAAGCCGTACCCTACGGTGGTCAATAGCCGGGTGTCGGCACGCCGCTCGAGCGCGGTGGCGATCGGCGCCATCATCAGTTGGGCGACGCCGGTCACCATCATGATCCCGCCGATCGTCAGCGCGTCGTAATTTCGGATCAGACCGAGGAACACTGGCAAGAGGTAGGTGGCTCCGTAGAGCCCCATGCCAAGAAAAAAGCTGAACCAGCATCCGGCAGCAAAATTCCGGTCGCGGAATGCCGACAGATCGATCAGGGGCACCGGCCGGCATAACGAGCGGCGGATCATGCCACCCCCGCAAGCCACGCAAAGAGCCGCGAGCAACAGCATCGGGGTGCTCGCCCAGCCGCGCCCCGGGGCCTCCTTGAGAAGCAGTTGCAGGCCGGCGAGAAAGACTGCGAGCAACGCCAGCGCGAGCAGATCGACCGAGCCGAAAGCCCGCCGGTCCGCCCGATCGACGTCGACTGCCCAGGCGACCAGAAGTGCCACGACGATCCCCGGCGGCACATTGATCAGGAACAACCAGTGCCAGGAGAAGCGGTCGGTGATAAAGCCCCCGACGCTCGGTCCGAGGGTCGGGGCGAGCATCGCCAACAGCCCAGCCCAGAGTATCGCTCGCTCCCGTGCAGGCCATTGGAACATCGAGAAGACGGCCGAAAAGACGAGCGGTATCAGAGCGCCGCCGCAGAAACCTTGCACCACCCGCGCCGGCACCAGCGACCAGAAGCTGGTCGAGCCGGCGCAAGCGAGGCTGGCAGCGGTGAAACCGCATATGCAGACAAAAAAGGCGCCGCGCGTCGACATCAGTCGGGTCAACCAGCCGGTCAGCGGGATCGCGACGATCTCGGCCATCAGATAGGCCGTCTGGACCCAGCTCAATTGGTCGAGGCGAATGCCGAGACCGGCCTGGATCTCAGGCAGGGAGCTCGCGACGATCTGAATGTCGAGGATCGCCATGAACATCCCGAAGGCCATCGCGACAAACCCGACCCAGGTCTTGATGCCGACTATGCCAATCGCTGCCGGCAACCCCGTCACGCTGGGAATCTCACAGCCCTCGCCGTGGTGCGAGAACGCTCTCCTCGATGCGGATGCGCCGGACAACCAGCATCAGGTTGAGGGCCGAAAATGACGCCGCGATCGCGAGGGCTCCAAAGGCGAGCGGCAGCATAGCGATCTCCGTGATCACCAGCAGGTAGTTCGGGTGCCGGAACCAACGGAACGGACCGGTTTGCACCAGGGGTGCGCCGGGTAGGGTCAGGATCCGCGTCGTCCAATAATGGCCCAGGCTCGAAATGACCCAGAGCCGGCCCAGCTGGAGCAGCGCGAAAAGACCGAGCAGCGGCCAGATTGGCGGAGTAGCAGCGGGGACAAAGAGGGCGAGGCTCACCAGCCAACCGGCATGCAACAGGACGAAATACCGGTAGCCTTCGCCGTCGGCCTCCACGCCGCCCTTCTTCCGCAACCGGACGGTATTGCGGCGTGCCCAAACGAGTTCAACGACGCGCTGCAGCAGGATCAGACCGAGCGTCCAGTGGAGTACAGTCACCGGTTGTCGAGCACCAGAAAACCTGCCGTGAAGCCCGGCCCGAGGGCATTCATCAGCGCACGCTCCCACCGGTCCCCGCTAGCTCGCGCCTCGGCGAGCATGCGTTCGAGCACGAACATTACGGTCGTCGCCGACATGTTGCCGTAATCGCGGAGCACTTGCCAGGCGTGGATCAGCGAGCCTTGGCCAAGGCCAAAGGCACGCTCGAGCGCCGAGACCACCTTGGCGCCGCCCGGATGGCAGACGAAACGGGCGATGTCACTAAGCGCCAACCCGTGCCGGGCAAGGAAGTCCGATGCGACGTCACGCAGCTGCGTCTCGACGAGCTGGGGAATGTCGCGCGAAAAGATCGCGCTGAGGCCGTCATCGGTGATCTCCCAGCCCATCACGTCGAGACTGCCGGGCCAAGTGTGCTCGCCCGCAGCGACGATGGCCGGGCCCTC
>DATEQL010000065.1:0-6395 GCA_035272665.1 Allostellaceae bacterium | reverse complement strand
AACCAGCTGCCGAGCGGCATGCAGGGGTTCGGCTACAACCTGCGTCGGCCGCTCTTCCAGGATCCGCGCGTCCGCGAAGCCCTCGCCTATGGCTTCGACTTCGAATGGTCGAATAAGGAGCTGTTCTACGGCGCCTACCAGCGGACGCGCAGCTACTTCGACAACTCCGAACTGGCCGCCAGCGGTGTGCCGCAGGGCGAGGAGCTCGAGATCCTCGAAAAACTCCGCGGACATATCCCGGACGCCGTGTTCACGACCGAATACAACCCGCCGAAATACGATGACTCTGGAAATATCCGCGACGGGCTCCGCGTTGCGCTGAAGTTGCTGAAAGAGGCCGGCTGGACATTCAAAGGCGAGAAGCTCGTCAACGACGAGACGGGGCAGCCTTTCGAGTTCGAGATCCTGCTCGACAATCCCCAATTCGAGCGGATCGTGTTGCCGTTCACCAAGAACCTCGAACGGATGGGGATCACCGCGCGGGTGCGGACGGTCGACCCGGCTCAATACGAGAAGCGGATGGAGACCTTCGACTATGACATGGCGGTGGTCGCGTTCGGCGAATCGTTGTCACCCGGCAACGAGCAGCGGGAGTACTGGGGCTCACAAGCGGCAGACGAGCAGGGCAGCCGCAACTTGCTCGGCATCAAGAACAAGGTGATCGACGAGCTGATCGAAGAGTTGGTCCGGGCACCGGACCGGCCCAGCCTCGTCGCCCACACCCGTGCGCTCGACCGCGTGCTGCAGTACGGATATTACGTGATCCCGCATTACCACCTGTCGGCGTTTCGTGTGGCTTTTTGGGACAAGCTCAGGCGCCCGGCGACTTCGCCCAAATACGCCCTCGGCATGGACACGTGGTGGATCGACCCTACGGCCGAACAATCGGTCGAAGCAAGGAAAGGCGAGGTGACGAAGCAGTGAGGAGCGTTCTGGTTTCCTCCACCGCTGCCGTGTTTGGGGGAGTGAATATGCTATGCGCGTCGCCTATGGGTTGTGGCTCGCACTCCTCTTCTCGTTGACCCCAATAGCCGCGCGGTCGGCTGCGACGCACGGCATATCGTTGTTCGGCGATCTGAAGTACGGGCGGGAATTCGAGCATTTCGATTACGTCGACCCGCAGGCGCCAAAGGGCGGGACGATGCGGTTCTCGGCATTCATCAGCACCTTCGACACGCTCAATCCCTTTGTCATCAAGGGTGTGCCCGCTTCCGGCGTGCAGATGATTTTCGACACCTTGGCGGTCGCTTCGCAAGACGAGCCGCGCAGCGTCTACGGGCTCGTCGCGGAGAGCATCGAGCTCGCTGCCGACAGGCTCTCTGTGCTGTTCACGCTGCGCCGGGAAGCACGCTTTCATGATGGTACGCCGATTACTTCGGAGGATGTGATCTGGACCTTCGAGATTTTGCGCGCCAAAGGATTGCCGAGTTACCGGTCCTATTACAGCAACGTGGACAAAGTTGAGAAAGAGGGTGACCGCGGGGTGCGTTTCTCATTCAAGTCGGCGGAGAATCGAGAATTGCCGGAAATCCTCGGTGAGATGCCGGTCCTCTCTCGGGCCTATTGGTCGGAGCGCGATTTCGAAAAGACGACGCTCGATCCGCCGCTCGGCAGCGGCCCCTACACGGTCGAGACGGTCGACCCGGGCCACTCGATCACCTATCGCCGGGTTGCAGACTATTGGGCTGCCGATCTGCCGGTCAACAAGGGCCGCTACAATGTCGATGTGATCCGCTACGACTACTATCGCGACAGCACGGTCGCGCTCGAAGCCTTCAAGGCCGGTCAATACGATGTGCGCCTCGAAAATATCTCGAAGGCGTGGGCGACCGGCTATGACGGTCCGGCCCTGCGCGCCGGGCTGATCAAAAAGATGGCAATCCCCGACGGACGGCCGAGCCGCGTACAGGGTTTCGGGTACAATCTGCGGCGGACGATCTTCCAGGACCCGCGGGTGCGTGAGGCACTTGCCTACGCCTTCGACTTCGACTGGTCGAACAAGGAGCTGTTTTACGGCGCCTACACGCGGATGCGCAGCTATTTCGACAACTCCGAATTGGCGGCGATCGGGGTGCCGCAAGGAGATGAGTTGACGATTCTCGAGAAGTTCCGCGGACAAATCCCCGACCGCGTGTTCACGGCCCCATACGATCCGCCTAAATACGACGGCTCAGGGAATATTCGCGACGGGGTCCGCGCAGCTCTGACATTGCTTAAGGCGGCCGGCTGGAGCTTCAAGGGCGAGAAGCTGATCAATGACGCGACCGGTCGGCCATTCGAATTCGAAATCCTTCTTTTCGAACCGGCCTTCGAACGGATCGTGCTCCCCTTTACGAGGGACCTCGAACGGATGGGCATCACTGCGCACCTGCGCACCGTCGACCCCGCGCAATACGAGAAGCGAATGGAGACCTTCGACTTTGACATGGCGGTCGTCGGGTTCGGAGAGGAGCAGTCGCCGGGTGAGGAGCAACGCGAGTATTGGGGCTCGCAAGCGGCCGACGAGCCGGGAAGCCGCAATGTGCTCGGCATCAGGGACAAGGTGGTCGACGCGCTGATCGAGCAGCTGATCAGTGCTCGCGACCGAGTTGGCCTCGTTATTCGGGCGCGCGCGCTCGACCGGGTGCTGCAATACGGGTATTACCTGATCCCGCATTACTACGTTTCGGCGTTTCGGGTTGCGTATTGGGACAAGTTCCGGCGCCCGGCCATCTCGCCCAAATACGCGGTCGGCTTCGAGACCTGGTGGGTCGATCCGGCCGCCGAGCAATCGCTCGAAGCCAGGAAGGGCGAGGTCGTGAAGCAATGAGCGAGAGCGCGAGTGGGGACGGTCCATGATTGCCTACGCGATCCGCCGCATCCTCTTAATCATTCCGACCTTGTTCGCGATCATGGTGGTCAACTTCGTGATCGTGCAGGCCGCACCGGGCGGGCCGGTGGAGCTGATGATCTCGCGGCTGAAAGGCAGCACGGTCAGCGCCACCGAGCGGGTCAGCGGCGGCACCGGCGAGTTCAAGGCGCAAGCGGGTGGTGCCGAGACCCGCTATCGCGGCGCCCGGGGTCTCGATCCGGCGCTGATCAAGGAGCTCGAAAAGCAATACGGGTTCGACAAGCCGCCGCTCGAGCGTTTCCTGCTGATGATGCGCAATTACTTGACCTTTGATCTCGGCAACAGCTTTTTCCGGGATCGCCGGGTCGTCGATCTGATTCGGGACAAATTGCCGGTGTCAATATCGATCGGGCTGTGGACGACGCTGATCACCTACCTGGTCTCGATCCCGCTCGGCATCAGGAAAGCGGTGCGCGACGGCAGCCGGTTCGATGTCTGGACCAGTACCATCATCATCGTCGGCTATGCGGTGCCGAGCTTTTTGTTCGCCGTGCTGCTGATCGTGCTGTTTGCCGGCGGGAGCTATTTCTCGATCTTCCCGCTGCGCGGCCTCGTCAGCGACAATTGGGCTTCGTTGTCCTGGCCAATGCGCATTGCCGATTATTTCTGGCACATCACCTTGCCGATCACCGCCCTGGTGATCTCGGGGTTTGCGACCCTGACGATGTTGACCAAGAACTGCTTTTTGGAAGAGATCAACAAGCAATACGTGCTGACCGCCCGCGCCAAGGGCCTCGAGGAGCGTCGGGTGCTCTACGGCCATGTCTTCAGGAATGCAATGCTGCTCGTCGTGGCCGGCTTCCCAGCCGCGCTGATCGGCATCCTGTTCACCGGATCATTGCTGATCGAGGTTATTTTCTCGCTCGACGGTCTCGGACTGTTGGGGTTCGAGGCGGCGATCAACCGCGACTATCCGATAATGTTCGCCACACTCTACGTCTTCACGCTGATCGGGCTACTGCTGAAATTGATCAGCGACCTAACCTACATGCTGATCGACCCCCGTATCGATTTCGCCACGCGGCGCGTCTGAGCGGGTCCCGACATGCGCAAACCCTGAATCAGTGACAGGCGAGCGGCTCACCATCCACTGCCGCATCACGATCAGCTCCAGCGGGGTCGTGCGCCGCCCGTCATGCCGCCGTCGATCACGAGTTCCGCCCCCGTCATGTAGTTCGACGCGTCAGAGGCGAGGAACAGCACGCCATTGGCGATGTCCTGCGCCTGTCCGGCCCGGCCGAGCGGCACCCCGGCTTGGGCTACCTCGTGCGGATCGATCGGTGCGTTTTGCCTGGCGGATTCAGACAATTTCGTCCAGATCGGCGTGTCGATGACACCCGGATGAACTGTATTGATTCGAATGTTGTCTGCCGCGTGCTCCATCGCGACGGCTTTGGCAAACAAGCGCACACCTCCCTTTGTGGCGCAGTAGCCGGCCAACCCCGCCGATCCTCTGAGACCCGCAACCGACGACATCATGATAATGGAACCGCCGCCGGCGCGGCGCATTGCCGGAACGGCGTACTTCACCG
Source organism: Allostellaceae bacterium (assembly GCA_035272665.1). GTDB lineage: Bacteria > Pseudomonadota > Alphaproteobacteria > ATCC43930 > CGMCC-115725 > AP-15. The sequence continues at coordinate 1,973 of DATEQL010000065.1, read as the reverse complement.
ACAGGAACACGCCGTCGAGATTCACGGCGGTTTGTCGCCGCCAGTCGGCCAACGACATCTCGACCGCCCTGCACATGATCCCGATCCCCGCGTTGGCGACCATCACATCCAGACGGCCAAAGCGACGCTCGGCCGCTTCGATCACACCCGGCCAATTCTCTTCGAGGCTCACGTCTTGACGCAGGAAGACCACCTCGCCGCCGGCTCCTTCGATCTTGTCCACCACTGCTTGACCGCCCGTATCGTCCAGGTCGGTGACCACGACCTTGGCACCTTCGCGTGCGAGCGTCGCCGCGCACGCCGCGCCAATCCCCGATGCGCCGCCAGTTACGATCGCAACCTTACCTTGGACCTGGCCCATGGGTGTCCTCCTCTGGCTCTCGTGCTCACTTGCGTCGGTTCTGGCCGTGGTCATCGACCAAGACGTCGGAACGCGAGAGAAGAGGCTTCCCGTCGAGGCTCTCCTTCAGGCGATACGAGAGGAGTGGGGCCTCCCCACGATCCGCTCGATCGTTTGGACCGTAACCCCATAGACCTCCGCAACCTGCGCCTGCGTCATCCCGTAGCTCGCCAACGCGCGGACGCGGCCGTATTGAGAAGCAGGTATCTCGCCGGTTTCTCTTCTGACCACCCGCCGCCGCCGTACCGGCTTGGGCACGGCGGGAGCTTCGTCCTTTGCCGCACTCATCGGCACCACCGGCGGGATTCTGAAGATACGGGGCTGTCGTTGCGGTTGGTGCTGGGTCGGCGCGGGAGTACTCTGAGCGGAAGCTGGCTCCTCTACGATCGAAGGCTGCCTGGGCTTAAACAGATTTTCGGCGTCTTGGCGCGCTCTGTGGATCCTTTCGGGGTCACCACGCGCGTCTGACGGGTGCCATTGGGTTAGCAAGAGTTACCCCAGAGAAATTCGTTAATATCAGATATAAGGCTTACCGGGAGAGCTACAAGGCCATGTAGAACGCATAATTTTCGCTCAGCTGACACAGGCAGCCTAGAACAAGCAGAACCGAGCGCGCAGTTCAGCGATCGGTCCGGGTTGCGGCGACAATGGCGTAAGGCGCGGCTTGCCAAGTGCACTCGACAGGAGCGAAGCCCGCGGCGCGAAGCGCGGTCAGGTGGCCATTAACTCCATCGGCGAACCGATCATAGTTCAAGAAGCAGCCGCCCGGCTTCAGCAGAGCATGGATCGCGGGGTAGCACGCGAAGATCTTGTCGCGACTTCCCAGATTGTGGAGGACGATCGCCGATACCGCCAGGTCGAAAGGCCCTCCGACATGCTGCGGCCATGACGGATCAAAGAGGTCGCAGAGGACGAACGACAGTCGGTCGGAATGATCGGCAAGACGCCGGCGAGCTTGGTCGAGCATTGCCCGAGAATAATCCTGCAAGGTCACCCGAGCCGCCGGAAAAACCGCCAGAACCTCCTCGGTGACAACCCCGTAGCCGGCACCTACATCCAGCACCTCCCGTGCGGCACCCGGCAACGGCGCCGATGACAACATTCGCCGGAGCAGCGGGCGTCGATCCGGATCGCGGGTGACGTCGTGCTCGATCCAGCCCGCAACATAGTCGGCCGACTGCCAGTCGTGCGGAAAGGGGCGAAAGGGTTTGGATTCCATCCGGCGTCTCGCTGAACGTTTTAAACGCGCCGCACGCCATAAAACTGCGGCCAGCCGTCGCGTACATCCTGCAGGTAGGAATGGAATGCGGTCGGCTGATCGTACATGCCCAGCGGCACATAGGACGGGCTCTGCCAGAATTCCTGCTGCATCTCGCGGCAGATCCTCTGCTGCACTGCGAGGTCGGGGGCATCGAACCATGCTGCCCGCAGTTCCTCCATCTTGGGGTCGACGGGCCAGCCGAACCACGAATCCGCACCGCTCGCGCGGATGGCGATGTCGGGGCCGGGCGAGATGTTCCCCATGCCGCCGAGGTAAGTATAGAAGATGTTCCACCCGCCCTTGTCGATCGGC
>DATEQL010000064.1:0-10774 GCA_035272665.1 Allostellaceae bacterium | reverse complement strand
ATCTCGACTCCTTCGTCGGTTGCGGCATCCGTCGTAAACACTATCGCGAATGGTACATCGCCGCGAGCCACCATCTTGACCGCGAGAAGCGGGTTCTCGGCGCGGGCAATCTTATGCTCGACGCTTTGCCAGACGTCCAAGGCGACCAGGCTCGCCTTGCCATAGCGGCCAGCGGGATGGCTGTCCGGGTCGCACATCGCTAATGGCCCTGAGCCGACGAGCTCGGCGAGCGGGAAATCCCGAGCGATCGTCATCCGATGACCGCTTCCCTTCCTGGCGATCAATACGAGATGGTTGCCGACGAGATCAATGGTTGTCTCGGGCTTGATAAGATGATGCTGCGCCAATTCGTCCATCCAAAACGTGTCGGCCGAGAAGAAGATGTCAGCCGGTACGCCATTCTCGATCTGCTTGGCGAGCGTCGGGCTCGGCCCGTAGACGAGCAGCACCTCGGCACCGCGATATTGCTCGGCAATGGCATCCAGCGCTGGTTTAAGCGTGACCGCGGCCAGGACGCGAACGGGGTCCGCCGCGCGTCGTGAAACGACCACTACGGCCAAGCATAGCATAGGGCCACGAGGGGTACGAAACGACGGATCAAGAGACGTCCCGCCCGGAAAGCTGGTCGCATGGTATCCTGTAGGATAGATCGAGTACGATAGACTCGGCGACCGGTGCAGCGAACGACGAGTAAGCGTCCCGTTGCCGGCCGATGTCCTTCGATACCGAAGGAAAGTACAATGAAGCTAAGCGCCCGCAATCAGCTCAAAAGCAAGATCGTTGGTGTAACCAAAGGTCAAACAACTGCCCATGCCCGGATCGACATAGGCGGCGGGGTGATCGTTACCTCGTCGATTTCCAATGAGGCTGTCGACGATCTCGCCCTCAAGACTGGCGATGACGCATTCGCCGTAATCAAGGCGTCGGACGTGATGGTCGCCAAATAAGGCGATGCGACCTCTTCGACCTTGACGCTGGCGCGATCGCCAGGCCTGCCCCTACGCCATCGCCTGCCGCGGCAACGACCGGCGGTGCCCTCGCCTAAGGTTATCAGCGCTGAGGCGCTTCGGGCGTGTTCCTCGGTTAGGTTCGCCGTTTTGCCGGCAGGCAACCGCTACTGCGGTTGCTTGCCGCGGTCGCATTTTATGCGATGGCTGCCGCCGGGCTTATTCCGCGGCGAGGCGCCTCGGCTCCTCCGCGTCGATCTCGGCCAGGATCTTTGGCGGCGCCATCGGCAGGTCGCGCAATCGCATCCCGGTCGCGGCGTGGATCGCATTGGCGACCGCTGCCATCGGCGGCACGATCGGGACCTCGCCGACGCCGCGGACGCCGAAGGGGTGGCGCGGGTTCGGCACCTCGACGATCACTGCGTCGATCATCGGCAAATCGGATGCGACCGGCACGCGATAATCGAGAAATCCCGGGTTATCCAGGCGCCCCTGCTTGTCGTAGATGTACTCCTCGTTGAGCGCCCACCCGATCCCTTGTGCCACGCCGCCCTGGATCTGGCCCTCGACGTAGCTCGGATGGATCGCCCGGCCGACATCCTGCGTGGCCGTGTACCGGAGCACTTTCACATGTCCGGTTTCCGGATCGACTTCGACATCGCAAACATGGGTCGCGAAAGCCGGGCCCGCGCCGTGCGCGTTGACCGACACCTCGGCGCCTATCGGTCCGCCGGTGCGTGCCGCTTTGATCGCGATATCGGCCAACGGCAGCGGGTCGAAGCTGCCGGCATTGGCGCCGGCCGGGTAAGCGCAGCCGTCCTTCCAATCGATCGCCTCGGGGCTGATGTCCCAGATCATCGCGGCGCGCTGCTTCAGCTGGTCGATGACCTTCTCGGTTGCTTGGACGGTCGCCATGCCGGTCGCAAAGGTTACACGGCTGCCGCCGGTCACATGCGTGAAGCCGATCGAGGCGGTGTCGGCGACAATTGGTTTGACCCGCTCGAGCGGTATGCCAAGCGTCTCCGCCGCCATCATCGCCATCGATGCGCGCGAACCGCCGATATCCGGGCTGCCCGAGGCGACACTGACCGAGCCGTCCTCGTTGACATGCACCTGCGCGCTTGCTTCGCCCCCGATATTGAACCAGAAGCCGCAGGCGATGCCGCGACCTTGGTTGGGGCCGAGCGGGATCCGGTAATTCGGATGATTCTTTGCCGCGGCCAATGTGTCCAGGTCGGCCCATGTACGGCCTTGGTGCCCTCCTTCGCCGCGTTCTTCTCGCGCAACGCTAACGGGTCGATGTCCAATTCACGGGCGAGCTCGTCGAGGCAGCTCTCGACCCCGAACGACGATATCGGCGCGCCCGGCGCGCGGTAGGCCGCTACCTTTGGCCGGTTCGATACGACGTCGTATCCGACAATGTTCACATTCGGCAGATCGTACATGGCGAAAGCGCACATGCAGCCCGGTTGCACCGGCGAACCCGGGAAGGCGCCCGCCTGGTATTTGAGCACCAGATCGGCAGCGACGATCGTGCCGTCCCTCTTTGCCCCGAGCTTGACCTCGATGACCCCGCCCGAAGTCGGTCCGGTCGCGCGGAACACCTCCTCGCGGGTCATCACGATCTTGACCGCTCGGCCGGTTTTGCGGGACAGGACCAACGCCACGGGCTCGAGATAGATCAGCGTCTTGCCGCCGAACCCGCCACCGATTTCGGCCGGTGTCACGCGGATATTGGCCATGTCGATGTCGAGCAATTTGGCACAATAGGCACGGATCATGAACTGGCCCTGACTGCTGGCCCAGATCTGCACCTGCCCGTCGGGCGTCGTCGATACAACGCAGGCGTGCGGCTCGATATAAGCCTGATGCACCGGCTTTGTCGTGTAGCGCCGCTCGATGATCACATCGGCCTGGCGGAAGCCTGCTGCGGCATCGCCCTTCGCGAAGCTGATGCGTTTGGCGACGTTCGACGGCTTTTCGGGTTTGGGGTCGATGCCCTGGGTGAAGAGATCCTCATGGAGTAGCGCGGCCCCATCCGCCATCGCTTCCTCGACATCGATCACATGCGGCAGCACCTCGTACTCGACCTCGATCAGTTCGAGCGCCTCGGTGGCGATTGCCGGCGAGACGGCCGCCACCGCGGCCACGGCGTGGCCCTCGTAGAGGGCCTTGCCTCGCGCCATGACGTTACGCGACAGGTCGCGGAAGTTCATCGGGCCTTCGCCGACAAAGGCCTCCTCCGGAGCGATTTCCGGGAAGTCGGCCGCTGTTACGACCGCCCGAACACCCGGCAGGGCCAGTGCCTGTTCCGCGTTGATGTCGACGATCCGGGCATGGGCGTGCGGGCTGCGCTTGATCTTGCCGTAGAGCATGCCGGGCATTGCCCGGTCGGCTCCGAAATTGGCGCGGCCGGTGACCTTCTCAACTCCATCCGGGCGAATCGGACGGGTGCCGACGACTTTTAGACCATCGCTTCTGAATTCGGATGCCATGACCGGCTCGCCCCTAGTGTAAGTCCGTGTTCAGCGTTATCGTAATATCTTAATATATATAGCGTCAACATCGAACCGCGCCAGGCGAGACCGCAGGGTCGATAGCGCATAACGGTTGATTTGACGAACGCCATCCTTCGAGCGTCAAATGCGTTCCCAGAACGAGGCGGGATGGGAGCCACCCACGTGGCGACGGCGCGACTGACACTGCGCGTCGATCTCGGCGAAGACCGGGCGGTCGGCCCCGGCAAGATTCGGTTGTTGGAGGCGATCCGCGACACCGGCTCGATCACCAAGGCCGGGATTGCGCTTGGCATGTCGTATCGGCGGGCATGGCTCTTGGTCGACGATATGAACAAGTGCTTCCGAGAGCCGGTCATCGCCGCTCAAGCGGGCGGAAGCCACGGTGGCGGCGCTGCCTTGACCGCCTTCGGCACGAGATTGATCGATCAGTATCGTGCCATCGAGGCCGAGGCTCACTCCGCAACCGCGTCGCGGCTGCGTGAACTCGAGGCTGCCTGTAAGGGGGCGCAGCAAGCTGCAACAGCAACGAAATCTCACGTTGCACCGCGCCGCCGCACGATCGCCCGCTAGAGTCACGTTCCCGGAAGCATGCGGCTGACCTGCTTTGCAAGGAATTCGGCGGCCAGCAACGCCAGCATCGAGATCGCTATCGATATCAGCGTCAGGCGGAGAGCGCCCGCATCGCCGCCGGGAATTTGGGTCAAGGTGTAGATCGCCGAGGGGAGGGTCTGGGTCTCGCCGGGGATGTTCGAGACAAAGGTGATCGTGGCGCCGAACTCGCCCATGCTTCGGGCGAAGGAGAGGATCATGCCCGCGATGACGCCGGGGAGACTCAGCGGCAAGGTGATCACCAGAAAGACCCAGAACGGTCCGGCGCCGAGAGTAGCCGCGGCATCCTCCAGCCGGCGGTCGACCGCCTCGATCGAAAGACGGATCGCGCGCACCATCAGCGGGAAACCCATCACCGCGCAGGCAAGCGCGGCGCCGGTCCAGCGAAACGCAAAGACGATGCCGAGGTGTTCGTCCAGGAACTGGCCCAGCGGACCGCGTCGGCCGAGGAGCAGCAGCAGGAGATAGCCGGTTACGACCGGCGGCATGACCAGCGGCAGATGAACTAGCCCATCGAGCAGCGATTTCCCCCAAAACCGCCCGCGCGCCAGCACCAGAGCCAAAAAAATGCCCGGTATCAGGCTTGTCGTCATCGCCCAGAAGGCGACGCGCAGGCTGAGCCGCACGGCGTCAGCCTCTTCCGGCGACAGATGCAGCAGCTCCGCCATTTTCACGTTTCGCCTGACCTCTTCCCGCACGTCCTACTGGAGGACAGTGAACCCCTGTTTCTCGAAGATGGGGCGGGCTGCAGGCGACTCGAGATAAGCGATATAGCCCGCGCCCCCGGGATTCGTCGAACTCGCTACCCCGGCGATCGGATAGATTATCGGGGGATGGGTATTTTCCGGGAAGCTACCGAGAATCTTGACGCCCTTATCGACGACGGCATCGGTCTGGTAGACGATCCCGAGCGGCGCCTCGCCACGCGACACCAAAAGCAAGGTCGCCCGGACGTTCTCTGCGGGGGCCAGCTTGTCGGCGACGGAGGACCACACGCCGAGCGCCTCCAACGCAGCCTTGCCGTATTTTCCGGCGGGCACGCCGTTTGGGTCGGCTATGGCGAGCCGGCCGCTGCCGAGCGCCTGGGCAATCGGGAAGTTTGGCCCGATGCTGAGCCTGACGGTGCTGTTGATCGGTGCGATCAGCACAAGGCGGTTGCCGAGCAAATTGGCGCGTGTCTCCGGCTTGATCAAATTCCTCTTCGCCAGGTAGTCCATCCAGTCGAGATCGGCAGAGATGAAGACGTCGGCGGGTGCGGCGGCCTCGATCTGCTTTGCCAAGGTCGAACTCGCGGCATAGGAGGTGGCGGTCTCCTGACCTTTTTCACGCTGGTAGGCGGTGTTGACCTCGTCGAGCGCATCTTTGAGACTGGCCGCTGCAAAAATTACCAGCTTGGCATCTTGCGCTGACGCAGCGGTGCTCCACGCGCCGCCCAACAATATAAGAAAGGCGCAAGCGAGCAGGTGGCGCAAAACCGGAAATTGCACGCTGCGATCCATAATCATCCCCTTTCTGACCAGGCTCGCGTCATATTCTCTTGGATATGAAGACAGGTAAAGGGTAGCAGGCGGACCCAGTGGCCGGCAGGTGCCGGTCACCGCCGGATCGGTTCACCGACCAGGAGGAAGCGTGACCCGCCCTAGAGCAAACCGACGACTCTGCTGCGATCCGCACACGTCTGGAAGATCTGCGTCGCGACCGCGCCCGGCTATGAGCCAACGGCGACCCCTTGGCGGAACCACCGCCGCATACGCCGGCAACAAGCCGTCGTCCGCAGGCAACCCAGGGCGTCCGCCAGCGATTCGCAGGCTCCTGTACCGGGGCACGACGGGGCGGTGACACCGCCGGCTGACCCTCTCCACCCCGCGAGAATTTTCGTTGTTTTTCTTGTTGTTACCGAAGCTTAAATTCGTTGATCGCGCGAAATATTTCATTGATCCGCGGAGTAACGAGTTTGCCCTGCAAGTAGCTGAAGGGCATTCTATTCTGCAACATCATTCGGACGATTCTATGGCGAAAACGCAAACTTCGTTGTATTTCGATCCAATTTTTGGAGTCAGGCGGGCCCGCTGACTGCGGCCTCTGCAAAGGTTGCCATGCCGTTGTGGCAGGCGACCGCTGCCTTCAATACCGCGAAGGCGAGCGTTGCCCCCGAGCCTTCGCCGAGCCGCATGCCGAGATCGAAGAGCGGCCGCTGGCCAATCTGCTCGAGCAGCCGCCGATGGCCAGGTTCGGCCGAAACGTGCCCGACCACACAATGGTCGAGCGCGTGCGGGTCGGCAGCGTACAGCACCGCGGCGGCGGCGGTCGAGGCGAAACCGTCGAGCACGACCGGCACCCGCCCGAGCCGCGCCGCCATGACCGCCCCGGTGATCGCTGCCAACTCGAGCCCACCTAGGCGTCGCAGCATGTCGAACGGATCGCGCGCCGCCAGGCGATGGCGCGCGACCGCTTCGGCGACGACAAGGCGCTTGGCCTCGAGAACCGCTCCGGTGACCCCGGTACCGGGTCCGGTCCAGATGTCCGCGGCGCCGCCGAACAACCCGGCGCATAACGCCGCCGCGGCGGTGGTGTTGGCGATGCCCATCTCGCCGAGCGCCAGGGCATCGATCCCGGGCTCGACCGCCATCATTCCGTAGGCCATTGCCTTGGCGCACTCCGCCTCGCTCATAGCCGGCTCGACAACGATGTCCCCGGTCGGCGTGTCGAGGTTCATTTCATAGACTTTGAGCCCGGCATCGACGGCTCGGCAAAGCTGGTTGACCGCAGCACCACCGGAGATGAAGTTCTGGACCATCTGCGCCGTGACCGAGGCGGGATAGGCCGAAACGCCGCGCGCGGCGACGCCGTGGTTGCCGGCGAAGACCAAGGTGCGCGGGCTCTCGATCCGCGGCGGGTGCCGGGCCTGCCAGGTCGCGAGCCAGATTGCCAGCTCCTCGAGCCGGCCGAGGGCTCCGGCGGGCTTGGTCAATTGCGCCTGGCGCGTCGCCGCCAGGGTGCCGGCTTCTAGATCGGGCCCCGGCAGATGGTCCAACAGCGCACGGATCTCGTCCAGATCCGCAACCGGCTCGTCCATGGAGATTTTCTTTCGGTCGGTCGGCTCCAAGGAGGGATGGTGCCGGAACCGGGGCGGTGACCCAAGAGGAAAAGACCGCCGAGCCCCCGCGCTTGCGGGGGAGGAAGGGGTGGGGGCATCGTCGCGGCGATGAGCGCCCCCCGATTCATCGCCGGCGTTGCCGCCGCGACCGCCTTCTTCACCAGGATTCCCGTTACAACGCCGGCACGCTGCGCCGGGCGCCTCGCCGACGCGGCCTGGGCATTTCCGCTGGTCGGAGCCGGGATCGGCGGCGTTGCCGCATTTGCCTTTCTGCTGGTGCAGCTGCTCGGCCTCGGGGATTGGCCGGCGGCGCTGATCGCGGTGCTCGCCGGCCTCGCCCTGACCGGGGCCTTGCACGAAGACGGCCTCGCCGACGCCGCCGACGGGCTCATTGGCGGCCACGACCGGGAGGAGAGGCTGGCGATCATGCGCGACAGCCGGCACGGGACTTTCGGCGTCCTGGCGATCGTGCTGAGCGTGCTGCTGCGCGCCGCCGCCCTCGCAGGAATCGGCGAGCCGGTCCATGCCGGCCTCGCACTGATCGCGGCGCACGCGGCCTCGCGCGCAGCTCTCCCATGGGCGATGCGAGCGTTGGCGCCGGCACGCACCGAGGGGCTCGGCGCCGCGGCGGGAAAGCCTCGCACGCCGCTTGCGATCGCGGCGCTCGGAATCGGCATGCTGATCACCCTGGCGGCGCTCGGTCCGGCGCGCGGAGCGATCGCGTTCGGCCTCGCCGGCGCAGCAGTATTCGCTATGGGCGTCGTGGCGCACCGCCGCATCGGCGGCTATACCGGCGACGTTCTCGGAGCCTTCCAGCAGATCGGGGAGATCGTAATGCTCCTGACCGCGGCGGCGAAATGAGCGAGATCGCGACCCGTTTCTGGTGGGTCCGCCACGCCCCGGTAGACCATGGCGGCCGGATCTACGGCCAGCTGGACCTTTCGTGCGATTGCACCGAAACCGCAATATTCGCCGGGCTCGCTGGACAACTGCCGCGCGACGCGGTCTGGGTAACGAGCAATCTGCGCCGTACTCACGAGACCGCGGCGGCGATCGTCCGCGCCGGCCTGCCCGGACCGCAGCTAATTCCCGGACCCGACGTGATTGCGATCGCCGATCTCGCCGAGCAGCATTTCGGCCAATGGCAGGGCCTCGCCCATGAGGATCTGCGCCAATCCCGTGCCGGTGATTTCCACCGTTTCTGGCACGCCCCCGCACATGAAGCCGCTCCGGGCGGCGAGAGCTTTTTCGCCGTCGTCGAAAGGGTGTCTCGCGCAGTCCGACAGCTGGTTGAGACCTACCCCGGGCGCGACGTTATCGCCGTCGCGCATGGCGGCACGATCCGGGCCGCGCTGGCGCTGGCGCTCGGCCTCGATCCGGAAGCTGCGCTATCCTTCACGATCGAGAATTGCTCGATCACACGCATCGACCATGTCGAGGGTCCGGGCATGGGTCACGGCTGGCGAGTCGTCACGGTCAATCGCCCGCCGTGGTGATCTGTCGGGTTCGCAAGTGTTGGCCTGCGCTCGTGCTCAGCGTTGCTCGCCGACAAAGCTGCGCTGCAATTCGGCAAGCCGATCGAGCGCGGCACGCGACAGCGGACCCTTGTTGATCGAGCGCGCGGCGTGTTCGAGTTGGTCGAGCGTCGAATAGCCGACCAGCACTGTCGATATGGCGTCGTTGGCGATCACGAAACGCAGGGCCGCGTCGATCAGGCTCTCGGCATGGCCTTCGCGAACAAGCGGCTCGAGCCGCCGTGCCCGCTCGACATCAGTGCGGTAGCTGCCGCCCGAGCCGATCGGCTCGACGCTCGGCGAGCCCAGCGGGTGGCGAACCTCGGTCCCGCTCAACGCGCCGGCGGCGAGCACCCGAATGTTGATGACCCCCATCTCCGCGCTTTTCGTGTGCGTCAACAGATTGCCGAAATCATGCGCCGGATAGCCCGCCGGGACCGCCGCCCCGGCGCTCGGATTCAACAGATTGTAGCTGACCTGCGCGGTGTCGAAGGCGCGCGCGTCGACGACCCGGTGGAGCGCCGGCGTGTCGCCGACCGCGGTGATGCCGCAGAAGCGGGTCTTGCCCTGTTGCCGCAACCGCTCGAACGCCGGGACGACCTCGCCGATCACGGTCTCGGGAGTGAGGCCGCCGTCGCTGCCGTCCGCGGTGACGTGGTTGTGCAGCTGGAACAGGTCGACACGATCGAGCTGCAGGCGTTGCAGGCTCGCCTCCAGCGAGGCCGTTATTGCTGTGCCGACTCGGCTGCGCTCGCTGTCGGGAACGCGCACCTTGGTACCGACGAAGATGTCGGGCTTCAGGCTCTTCACAACGCGGCCGAGATTGCGCTCGGATTCGCCGTTTCCATACATTGCCGCGGTATCGAAGTAATTGATGCCGAGCTCGATCGCTCGCGCGACCGCCCGCTCCTGATCGGATGGGTTGCCGCGCACCATCAGCCCGCCGACTGCGCCGCAGCCGAACCCGAGGACCGAAACCGCGAGTCCGGTTCGGCCGAGTGTGCGTCTTTCCATCGTTTCCTCCGTTGCTCCGGCATTCGGCTCGGATCAAATCCTCCGCGTCAAGGAGTGTCAATCTTGCGGAAAGCGGGTAATGCGCAGTTTGATCCGAGGCGCCGCCCGAGATTGCCTCGCTCTGCTCGCAATGAACAGCGCCGTCATTGCGAGGAGCGCAGCGACGAAGCAATCTCGTCGTGGAGAGTGCCTGAGATAGAAAGTGGAGGACGCATGCGCAAATCGGTCCCACTGCTGGGCGCGTTCGTGCTCGCCGCCGCGGCGGCGGCTCTGGAGCTTGCTGAAGCGGCAGCCCCGCGCGCGAAAGAACCGGCGGATCCGCGGCTCATCGACGAACTCGCCGCCGCCAACCGCATCCTCTCCGACCAGGGCGTGGTCGACGGCTTCGGGCACGTCAGCGCCCGGCACGATACGGACGAGGCGCGCTTCCTGCTGGCCCGCAGCATGGCGCCGGGTCTCGTTACGGCCGACGACATCATGCAGTTCGACCTCGACGGCAACGCACTCGACCCACGCGGGCGCACGCTCTATGTCGAACGCTTCATCCACAGCGAGATCTATAAGGCCCGTCCCGAGGTTAGGGCGATCGTGCACAGCCATTCGCCGTCGATCATTCCCTTTGGCGCGACCAGAGTTCCGTTGCGCCCGATCTACCATATGAGCTCGTTTCTCGGCGCCGGCGTCCCGATCTTTGAGATCCGCGAGGCTGGCGGCCCGGCGACCGACATGCTGATCCGTAACTCTGAGCTCGGTGCGGCGCTCGCGAGCAGGCTGGGCAAAGCGGCCGTCGTGTTGATGCGCGGCCATGGCGATGTCGTGGTCGGCCAATCGATCGAGCAGGTCGTCTTCCGCGCCATTTACACCGAGATCAACGCCAAGCTCGAAGCCGAAGCCCTGCGGCTCGGCGAGGGTCAGGTCAATTTCCTCAACGCGGAGGAGGCGGCAAAGGCCACTGCGACGAACAATGCGGTTCTCGGCCGGGCCTGGGAATTGTGGAAGCGACAGGCACTCGGCCGAGATTGAGCAATCCTCGATGGTGCAAAGTGTCGACCACCGTGCCGAAATGGCCCGCAG
>DATEQL010000063.1:0-6946 GCA_035272665.1 Allostellaceae bacterium | reverse complement strand
TTCGACATCGCCGCCGCCGGCTACGAACCAAAACCGGCGCTCGCCGGTTATCACGAGCTGTTGCGGCGGCATCAGGTGGCCCCCCTCACCGCGCTGATGATCGAAGACATGGCCAAGAACCTCGTCCCGGCCGCCGCGTTGGGCATGACTACGGCTTGGGTCCGCAACCCGGTCGACTGGGCCGCTGCGGGTTCAGAGGGCGATCACATTCACCATGTCGTCGAGGATCTCGGCCGCTTCCTGACCGATGTTTGCTGGGGGCCCGCCACTTGAAAACCGAGCCACTCTGATCACCTCGGTGAAATGCCCGTCGCCGACACGATCCGCGCCAAGTTGACCGAGCGGCTCACCCCGATCCGGCTCGAGATCAGCGACGATTCGTACCGCCACGCCGGACACGAGGGCGCGCGGCCGGAGGGGGAGACGCATTTCTCGATTACGATCGTCTCCGCGGCCTTTACTGGTGAGAGCCGGGTCGCCCGGCAGCGCCTCGTGTATCAGACGCTAGCTGAAGAACTCGCGACCCGCGTCCATGCCTTGTCGCTGACGACGCTCGCGCCGGACGAGGACATACGCTGAAACGGGCGGTTACGCCGCACCGTCGAGGAAATCTCGGAGCTTGTCGACCGGCGCGTCCTTCATCACGAATGCCTCGCCGATTTGCCGAGGCAGAATGAGCGTGATGCGGCCGTCGCGAACTTTTTTGTCTTTGCTCATGTGCGCGATCAGGCGATCGGCGGGTATGCCCGCTAATCCGATCGCCGAGAGCTGTGTCGGCAGGCCCATCTCATCTAGGTGACGGCGCACCCGCCCCGACTCCTCCGGCGCGGCGAGACCCAAGCGCGCGGCGAAGTCGAAGGCCAGGACCATGCCGAGCCCGACCGCCTCACCGTGTAGCAGCCGCGCGCTGAACCCAGTCTCCGTCTCCAGAGCGTGCCCGAAGGTATGACCGAAATTCAACAGCATGCGGTCGCCTTCCTCGCGCTCGTCCGAGGCGACGATGTCGGCCTTCATCGCGCAACTCGTCATCACCGCACGGCGCAACGGCGCCGATGCCAGATCACAGACCGAGCGACCTGCCGCTTCGAGCCAGACGAAGAACTCCGCATCGCGGATGAGACCGTATTTGACGATTTCCGCGTAGCCGGCGAGAAGCTCTCGATGCGGCAGGGTCGATAAGACCGTGGCATCGGCGAGGACTAACCGGGGTTGGTAGAAGGCGCCGATCAGATTCTTGCCCAAGCGGGTGTTGATCCCGGTCTTGCCCCCGACCGAGCTGTCGACCTGGGCCAACAGCGTTGTCGGGATCTGCACGAAGTCGATGCCGCGCAACAATGTCGCTGCGGCAAAGCCGGTGATGTCTCCGACGACCCCCCCGCCGAGCGCCACCAGCATCGTCCCGCGCTCGATGCCGACCGCCAGGATCTCTTCAACCAAGCGGCCGAAATGATCGAGATCCTTGGTCTCCTCGCCGACCGGCAGCAGCACCGTATGATGCACGATCCCGGCTTCGCTGAGGCTGTCACGCAGCCTGGGGAGGCAATGCCCGGCGACGGTCTCGTCGGATACGATCACGACCTGGCGGCGGCGCAACAGTGGCAGGATTTCGCGGCCGGCACCCTCAATCAATCGCGGCCCGACGAAAATCTCATAGGAGCGGTCGCCAAGCTCGACCCGCAGCCGCTCGACTTCGCTGGTCACTTTTCGCTCTCCACCTGCGGCGGCGTGGTTGCGAGCGGACAGTCGGCCAGCGCCGCGATGGCACGAGTCACTGTCGTTTCCGGCGATCCCTCGCCGCTGTCGACGAGCACATTTGCCTCGGCATAGACCGGATAGCGCTGCTCGATCAACTCGCCGAGGATCGCCCTGGGGTCGCCAGACTTCAACAACGGCCTGTCGCTGCGACGCGACACACGCGATACCAGAACGTCGAGCTCGGCGCGCAGCCACAGCGAAACCCCGCGCCGATCGATCATGCGCCGGGTCGCCTCGTCCATGAAGGCGCCGCCGCCGGTGGCCAACACATGGACCGGTTGGGCGAGCAGCCGGGCGATGACCCGGCGCTCACCGTCGCGGAACACCTGCTCTCCGCGATTGGCAAAAATCTCCTCGATGTTTTCGCCAGCAGCCACCTCGATCTCATGATCCGAATCGAAAAACGGCAGATTGAGCCGCGCCGCGAGTCGCCGGCCGATCTTGGATTTCCCCGCGCCCATCAAACCGACAAGAACGATGGTTCGGCATGGAACAAAGCGGCCCGCGGGAACCGCTCGCCGCTGCGTTACCACCGCGTCAATCTCCACACCGACCCCCTAAGCTCTCGCCGCTCTTTTTCCCCTCGCGTCGGAAGGGTACTAGCATATCTTGCGGCCCGGTCGTCAATCGGCGCAGACCTAATCCGGCAATCCGCGAAGGAAACACGAGTCCGGGATGGGGAAGGTCACTATCGCATTTGTCGTCATGATCGCCCTGCTGTTGATCGGCGGCGGGGTCTTTCTCGCGCTGTGGAACCCCCCGGCACCCTCCGCGCCGGTCGAAAAGGTCCTGCCCGATGCGCGCTTCCCCAAGTGACCGACCTCTCTGACAAGCGCCGCATCCGCCTACATCGCCGCGCTGCGCCGGTCTCGAAACATCTCGAGGCGTTTCTTGAGATGGTGGCCGCCGAACGCGGGGCCGCTCCTTTGACTTTGGCCGCTTACCGCAGCGATTTGTCCGATCTCGCCGAGTTTCTCGTCGCCCGCGGGCTGCCACTCGAGGCTGCCGACGAGGCCGTCCTGCACGCATATCTCGCGGCCCAGACGGTGTTGGGGCCAAGAACGCTGGCCCGCCGCATTTCAGCCATGCGACAGTTCTACAAGTTCCTGGTGATCGACGGCATCCGACGGGACGATCCGACGGTGGGGCTCGATACGCCAAGTCTCGGCCGCCTGCTGCCGAAGATGCTTTCGGAAACCGAGGTCGAGGGACTGATCACCGCCGCCCGCACTTGGACCGGGGACGAGGGAGTTCGCCTCGTTTGCCTCATCGAGATGCTTTATGCGACCGGTCTGCGGATCTCAGAACTGGTGACGTTGCCGCTCGCCGCAGCACAGCGGGACCCGCGGTTTCTCGTGGTGTCAGGCAAGGGCGGGAGGGAGCGCGTCGTGCCGCTCAGCGAGCCGAGCCGGGTTGCTCTTACCGGCTATCTCGCGTGCCGCGACCGCTTTCTACCCGGTTCACGACCTTCCCGCTGGCTCTTCCCGTCACGCGGCCGCGCCGGGCATTTGACGAGACAGCGCGCTGGTCAGCTTTTGAAAGAGCTGGCGGTCAGGGCCGGCCTAGATCCGCAACGCCTGTCGCCCCATGTATTGCGCCACGCATTTGCCAGCCATCTCCTCGACCACGGCGCCGACCTGCGCAGCGTTCAGCAGATGCTCGGCCACGCCGATATCGCCACGACGCAGATCTACACTCATGTCCTGACCGACCGGCTGCGCAAGCTGGTGGAAACCGCACATCCCCTCGCACGCCGCAAATGATCCGGCAATTCCTGGATTTTGAGCGGCCGATCGCGGAACTCGAAGGCAAGATCGAAGAGCTGCGTCACCTCTCCGCCAACAGCGAGCTCAACATCGCCGACGAGGTCGGCCGCCTCGAAAATACCGCCAACCGACTGCTGCGCCAGACATACGCTCGGCTGACACCGTGGCAGAAGGTTCAGGTGGCGCGGCACCCGGAGCGGCCGCACTGTCTCGATTACATCGGCGGGCTGATTACCGAGTTCGTACCCCTCGCCGGGGACCGCGCCTTTGCCGAGGATGCGGCGATCATCGGCGGCATCGGCCGCTTCCGCGGGCGTAGCATTTTGGCGCTCGGCACCGAGAAGGGGGCCGACACGCCGGCGCGGCTGCGGCACAATTTCGGCATGGCCAAGCCCGAAGGCTATCGCAAGGCGCGCCGGCTGATGCGCCTCGCCGACCGCTTCGGTCTCCCCGTCCTGACTTTTGTCGACACCAACGGCGCCTTTCCCGGAATCGACGCCGAGGCGCGCGGCCAGGCCGAGGCGATCGCGCGCGCCATTGAGACGTGCCTCGATATAAAGGTCCCCCTCGTCGCCTCGGTCATCGGCGAAGGCGGATCCGGGGGTGCGATCGCGCTCGCGGCGGGAAATACGGTACTGATGTTGGAGCACGCAATCTATTCGGTCATCCCCCCCGAAGGCTGCTCCGCGATCCTGTGGCGAGATGGCGGGCACGCCGAGGAGGCGGCGGAGGCGCTGCGACTGACGGCCCAGGATCTCTTGCGATTGGGGGTTGTCGACCGCGTCGTGCCCGAACCACTGGGTGGGGCGCATCGGCTACCGAAGGAAGCCGTCGAACAGCTCGGCGAGGCGATCGACGAGGCATTGCGCCCTCTGCTCGGCCTCGACGGGAGTGTGCTGCGCAGCCAGCGCCGAGAGAAGTTCCTCGCGATGGGCCAGCGCGGCCTCTGAGGGGGTAGGGTCATTGATCGGCTTGCCCTGCTACCCACATCTAGCGCGGCGTACCAACCCTCGCGGGTTGCAGGCGCTGATGCTCTTCACGAGGCATTCATGACACCCCAGGAAAAAGACCTGATCACGACCCTGCTCGCGCGCCTGAAAAACGCTGGCGGTCAGCCCAAGGATCCCGAGGCCGATGCGCTGATCCACCAGGCGATGGCCGAGCAGCCGGACGCCCCCTACTACCTCGTCCAAACCGTGCTGATTCAGGATCTGAGCCTGCACAACGCGCAGAACCGGATCGCCGATCTGGAGAAGCAGCTCGCCGACGCGCAACAGGCGGCAAAGCCGACGGTGACGAGTTTCCTCGGCGGTCTGTTCGGCTCCCGTCCACCGGCACCCGCCGCCGGCGCCCCAGCCGCCGGCCCATGGACGCGGGCGCCTCAGGTAGCCGCGGCACCGCCGGCGCAGCCCTACGCGCAACCCGGCTACGGCCAGCCGGCCGCAGGTGGGGGGTTCATGGGTGGCGGGATGGGCGGCGGCGGCTTCCTGCGCTCGGCGGCGGCAACCGCGGCGGGGGTCGCGGGCGGCGCGCTACTGTTCCAGGGAATCGAGTCGCTGTTCGGCAACCATTACGCCGGCGGGCTGATGGGCGCTGGAATGACGCCGGGTCTCGGCGAAAGCGTCGGCAACAACTATTACGGCAGCGACGCCGGCAGTGATTTCTCGGGCGGCGACGCCGGCGCCGGAAGCGATTATTCGAGCGGCGGCTTCGATCCCGGCGGGGCCGGCGGCGACCAGGACTATTCGAGCCAGGACTACGACTCGGGCAACCAGGATTTCAGCTCGGATCAAGACTTCAGCGGCGGCGACAACACCTCCTGCTGACGCGCTGCATTCTAGGCAACATCCGCCGTGATCATATCGTAGGCGGGCAGGGTCAGGAATTCGGGGAAGGTCGGGAGTTCGACCAGATCGCGGAAGAGCTTCGCCGCATCATCGTAGCGGCTGCCGTCCGCGGCCGTTTCGCGCAGCTTCGCGAGCTCCTCGTCGAGGACCACACGGTACAGCGTCGTGTCTATCACGCGGCCGTCTTCGAGCCTCGCGCCGTGCCGGATCCACTGCCAGACCTGGGCGCGGCTGATCTCGGCCGTCGCTGCATCCTCCATCAGGTGGTAGAGCGGCACGCAACCGATGCCGCGCAGCCAGGCCTCGATATAACCGAGTCCGACATTAAGGTTCTGGCGCAATCCGGCCTCCGTGATCGAGCCTTTGGGGACGGCGAGTAGATCGGACGCGGCGACATGGACGTCCTGGCGCCTGCGGGCGATCTGGTTCGGCTGCGGCATCTCGCGATCGAAGACCTCTTTGGCGATCGCGACGAGCCCCGGGTGCGCCACCCAGGTGCCGTCATGGCCGTCGCCGGCTTCCCGCCGCTTGTCGGAGCGGACCTTCTCCATCGCCGCGTCGTTTGCTGCGGGATCATCGCGGATCGGGATCTGCGCGGCCATCCCGCCCATCGCGTGGATCTCGCGGCGATGACAGGTCTTGATCAATAAGAGGCTGTAGCTGCGGAGAAAATGGCTGGTCATCGTGACCTGCCCGCGGTCGGGCATCACGCAACTCGGGTCCTCGGCGAATTTCTTGATGAAGCTGAAGATGTAGTCCCAGCGGCCGCAGTTGAGCCCGGCCGAATGATCGCGGAGTTCCCAGAGGATCTCGTCCATCTCGAAAGCGGCCATGATCGTCTCGATCAGCACGGTCGCGCGAATAGTGCCTTTTGGCAGCCCGAGCTTAGCCTGGGCGTGCAGGAAGACATCGTTCCAGAGCCGCGCCTCGAGATGGCTCTCGATCTTCGGCAGGTAGAAATAGGGACCGGTGCCGCGTGCCAGCAGCTCCTTGGCGTTGTGGAAGAAGAACAGCCCGAAATCGAACAAGGCGCCGGACATCGGCTCGCCGTCGACGAGAACGTGCTTTTCCGGAAGGTGCCAGCCGCGCGGGCGAACGAACAGCACCGCAGTCTTGTCGTTCAGCACATAGTGGCGGCCGGTTTCCGGGTCGTCGAAGGTAATCTTCCGGCGCACCGCGTCGCCGAGGTTCGCCTGCCCCTCGATCAGATTGTCCCAGCTCGGCGTGGTCGCGTCCTCGAAATCGGCCATGTAGACATCGGCCCCGCAATTCAGCGCGTTGATCACCATCTTGCGATCGGTCGGACCGGTGATCTCGACACGGCGGTCCTGGAGGTCGCGCGGGATGGGTGCCACCCGCCAGTCGCCATCGCGGATCGCCCCGGTGTCGGGCAGGAAATCGGGTTTCCACCCGCTATCGAGCCGGTTCTGGATCTCGGCGCGGCGGGTGAGCAGGCGCCGCCGCTCCGCACCGAATTTGCGCTCGAGCCCGGCAATGAAGGCGATCGCCGCCGGCGTCAGCACCTTCTCATAGCCGGGCCTCAGCTCCCCGCGCATAACAAGGTGCTGAGGCAGATCG
>DATEQL010000062.1:0-2232 GCA_035272665.1 Allostellaceae bacterium | reverse complement strand
ACGTCAAAATACGCCAAGCGAGCGCGACCCTCTTCGGCTGGCGGGCTCGCCCGACACCGACTTGCGCCTCGGTCATTTGCGGGACATCACCCCCCGGAAGGAACTATCACCAGCCTTCAGGCGTTTACGCGCGTCGGCCGTTCGTGCGGAACCGTCATCCCAGGGCGAGCGCCTCCGCGGCGACACCCTAACCTGGACGGCGACGAGCCGGCTATGGGATAATTGAGGCGATGATCTGTGCTCGTCTTACCGTTCTGGCAGCAACCGCGGCCACGGTTTTCGCCACTCTCGGCGCGTCAGCGGGACCGGCGGCCGAGCCCGATCCCGTCGAGTTGCGCATCGAAGTTTATGGCTTTGCCGGTTTCCACGTGTTGACCAATCGCACCAGCCTCGCCGTGTCGGAGGATCGGTATTCGATCACGATGGATCTGGACACGCGCGGCATCGCCAGCATCTTCGTCGATCTGACGAGCCACTCCCAGGTGAATGGACAGCTCGTCAGGGATGCCGTTCATCCCGACGCATATCATGGCGATTTGCGCCGAAACGGCGTCGATCGCCATTACCGGATGGATTACCGCACAGACGGGACGGTGGCGACCGACGCGACGCCGCCTTCGCCCGCTCTGCGCACCTCGGCGGCGGCGGATCAGCTCCGCGGCACCGTCGATCAGCTGACGGCATTTTTCATTCTCGAGCGCCAACTCGCCCGTCGCGGCACCTGCGCCCTGGTCGTGCCGGTGTTCGACGGCCGCAACCGCTACAACCTTCGTTTCACCGATGCCGGGCCGGAAACGCTTTCCCCCGAGGGCCGTCAACACTTCAGCGGTCGGACTCAGGTCTGCAACGTAGCCCGGGAGGACCTTGTCGATTTCCCGACGAATGGTGACCAAAGCGAGGGGACATATCGGACAGGCAAGATCTGGTATGCCCAGGTGAAGGGCAGCGGCGCCCAGATGGTGCCGGTGCGGATGGAGTTCAACACCGAATTCGGTATGGTCGAGGGTTATCTGGCCGAGTTGCGCGGGCGCGACGTCGATCTTCGCTTCATGGATTGACCTTCGACCGGTGCCTCAGGGTGTGGCGCCCATCCGAGTTTCTTCGACAAAGCGCTCGGTAGCCTGGTCGATCGCGCGCCCTTTGCGGCCCCGCGGCGGGTGGATGTAGAGCGCACGGCCGGGCGATTGCCCCGCCGCGGGAAGTCGCGGCAAGCGCATTTGATACTCTACCGGCAAAGCGTGGTCGGCGAGGAGCAATTCAGGTCGGAACACGCGGTCGAGAAGGAACAGGCTTCTGACGAAATTGGTCTGGCCGTGCATCAGTTGCCCAGCGATGACCCCCGCCGTGTTCATGACCCGCCGCCAGCCGAGATGCTTGCGATAGAATGCCCGCTGAGTGGTTACCAGCTCGTCATAGAACTCGGCCAGCGGGAGCCGCGTCGGCAATACCGCGTGCTGGATATCGTAGAGCCGATAGTCGCGGCTGGCGACCAGGTGTCCTTGGGTCACCCAGCTTTCGGTCCCCGGGTATGGCGTGTTGACGCTGATGTTCACCACTTCGGGCTGCTCGACACCCCACTCACGAACAATCCGGAAGCGCTCGTGGTCCCAGTCCGGGTCGGCGATCAAATTGATTGCAATCATGATCCCGAGCGAGCGGGCGAATTCGAGCGCCTCGAAATTGCGGCCGAGCGAGACCCGTTTGCGATGCTTGCGCAATCCTTCTTCGTCGATCGCTTCCAGGCCGATGAACATGTATTCAAGGCCGAGCTTTTTCCAAAAGCGAAACACTTCCTTGTTGCGCAGCAACACGTCACCGCGGGTCTCTAGGTAATAGTGCTTGCGGATGCCGGCGCGGATGATCGCCTCGCCGATCTCCATGCCGTGCCTCTCTTGCACGAAGGCCACGTCGTCGACGACGAAGACTCCCGGTTCGCGGATCGCCCGGAGATCCTCGACGACGCGTTGCGGGCTGACGACGCGATAACTGCGGCCGTAGAAGGTCCAGGCACTGCAAAAGGTGCAGTCCCAGGGACAGCCTCGCGAGAACTCGACCGAAGCGCAGGGGTCGAGCGTGCCGAGAAAATATTTCCGGCGATGGCGCAGCAGGTCGCGCGCCGGCATCAGATCATCGAGCGATTGGACAAAGCCGGGCGGCGGCCCTTCTCCGGTTGCCGTGACCGCACCTGGAACCGAAACGACATCCCGCCCCCCCTCGATTGCATCGAGAAGC
>DATEQL010000061.1:0-10394 GCA_035272665.1 Allostellaceae bacterium | reverse complement strand
CGCCGGCGAACGGCAGGCCGCGCGACGCCTCGTTCAAGGTCTTCGCACCGGTAACGTAGCAGGTGACGCGCGCGAGAAAGTGGTCCTGCAGATTTTTGCCGACGCCCGGCAGCGCATGATTTACCGGGATGCCGACTCGGCCCAGTTGGTCGGGGTCGCCGACCCCGGAGAGCTGGAGGATATGCGGCGACCCAATCGCGCCGGCCGCGAGGATCACCTCACGGGCCGCGTCGACCCGCTCTGTTCTCCCGCCCCGCGCGTATTCGACGCCGAGGGCGCGGGTTCCGTCGAATCGGATGCGGTGGACCAGCGCGTTGGTGACGACGGTGAGGTTGGGCCGCTTCATCGCCGGGCGCAGATAGGTGCGCGCCGCGCTCTGCCGCCGCCGGCCGCGGCGGGTCTGCTGCACCCAGCCGATGTTGTCGCCGGAGCCGGGCGGGAGGTGGTTGATGTCCTCGTGATATTCGAGGCCGATCTCGGTGCCGGCCTCGATAATCTGGTGGCACAAGGATGGTTTGTCGGCGGTCCGCGAAGTCAGAAGCGGTCCGCCCTCACCGTGAAATTCGTCGGCCCCGCTCTCCCAATCCTCGGCCTTCTTGAAGTACGGCAGCACGTCGTCCCACGACCACCCGCGGTTGCCGAGCTGGGCCCAATGGTCGAAATCCTCGGGCTGGCCCCGGACATAGATCATTCCGTTGATCGAGCTGGAGCCGCCGAGCACCCGGCCGCGCGGATAGAGAATAGCGCGCCCATTAGTGCCGGGATCGGGCTCGGCCTTGAAGCCCCAGGTCAGGCTCGGATGATCCAGCAATTTTATATAGCCGGCGGGTATGTGGATCAGCGGGTGCCAATCGCTTCCGCCGGCCTCGATCAGCACAACACGCGCTGCGGGATCCGCGCTGAGCCGGTTGGCCAAGACGCACCCCGCCGAGCCCGCGCCGATGATCACGTAATCCGCCTGCATCCCCACCTCCGTCTCGCGCCAGTGTAATATGACATTAAGCAAGGAACCGCGAATGGTCGAAATCCGCGCCTTTCGGCAGGCAGATCTGGATGACCTCTACCGCATATGTCTGGCGACGGGCGCAGGGGGCGATGACGCCTCTGTCCTCTATCGCGATCCGAAACTGCTGGGACATGTGTATGCCGCGCCCTACGCGGCATACAGCCCGGAGAGCGTCTTTGTCGCCGAGGATACCGAGGGTGTAGGCGGCTACATCGTCGGCGCGCCGGATACGCACGCCTTCGAGGCCCGGCTGGAAGCGGAATGGTGGCCCGAGCTCAGAAGGCTCTACCCGGAACCCACCGAGGAGCCGCGATCCGGTTGGAGTCGGGACCAGCTCATGAGCCACCGGATCCACCACCCGGGTCGCACCGCGAGCGAGATCGTCGAGCCTTATCCCTCGCACCTCCACATCAACCTTCTGCCGCACCTGCGTGGCAGAAGGTTGGGACGGCGGCTGATGGAGCGGTGGCTTGGATCGATCAGAGATTTGGGATCGCGAGGCGCACACCTTGCGGTCGGCGCTGCCAATTCGCGCGCCATAGGGTTTTACCGAGCCTGCGGTTTTCACGAGATGCAACCGCCGTCGAGGCCAGCCTCGACCGCCCTCTGGTTCGCCATTGACCTGAGGCCGGGGGCTAGTCGGAGTTGCACAGGGCCGACGGGCGGATAATGCTGGGTCAGCGGAGATATCGGAAGGAGCGCCCAACCATGCCGAACAGCGTTGGAGAGAACCATGCCAAGCGCAAGCTCGTCGCGGGCGAGCTGGTGTTGTGCCTGGGTGTCAACCAGATGCGCATACCAAACGTCGCCCTGATTGCCGCCGCCTGCGGCTTCGATGCGATCTATATCGACCTCGAGCACAATCCGACCTCGCTCGAGGCGGCTGCGGCCATCTGCGTCGCGGAATCGGCATCACCCCGATCGCCCGGGTCAGCTCGCGCGACGCACACGACGCTACCCGCATCCTCGATTGCGGAGCGCAGGGCGTGATGGTTCCACACGTCAGCACGATGGCCGAAGCCCGGGCCGTGGTCGAGAGCTGCCGCTATCCGCCGCAAGGTCACCGCTCGGCCTCGGGCTCCGGGCCGGCGCTCGGCTACGCGGCGCGCTCGCAGGGCGAGATAAACACTTATCTCAACCAGCAGCGCTGCTAATCGCGATGCTGGAGACGCCGCAAGCGATCGAGAACGCCGACGGGATCGCCGCCGTCGACGGTATCGACATACTCCATATCGGCTCGTCCGATCTGAGCACCGAAATGGGCATTCCCGGCCAGTACAAGCATACCCGCATGCGGCAAGCCTACGAGGCGACCGCCAGGGCCGCCCGCGCGCACGGCAAATGGATGGGCGTCGGCGGGGTTCGCGAAGACCTCGAATTCCAGACGTGGCTCTTGCAGCTCGGGATGCGCTATCTGACCGGCGGCTCGGATGTCGGCTATATCCTCAGCGCCGGCCGCGCCGACGTGAAGCGGCTGCGCGAGGTGCCGCTTTCCTAGGTATGCCATGATCCGTTGCTTCGTTGCATGCTGGGGTCTCGCGCTCCTGACCATGGGCTCGGCAAAGGCGCAGACGCCGCCGCCAGCGGAACCTTCAGAGGGCCGGGTCTTTTGCGAGCAGAACGTCAGCTATCGGATCGCGGACCCGTCGACTGTTCCCGAGTCCTATCGGCGCTTTCTCGGCGCTTGGACCGATGCGGCCTGGGACGCCAATACCTGTGCCGCCCTGATCGTCGACAGTGTTCGACCCGACGGCACCGCGTCGATCATCTACGTCTACGGACCGCTGGGATCGAACACGCGCGTCCCCGGCGGCGTCCTGCACGGCACCGGGGTCATCCGCGACGATGAGCTCAGGTTCCAGAATTCCGACCGTACGCAGTTTGCGTTCCGCCCGGCGATCGCCGATCTCGTCGGGCAGATGACCGCCCCGAACGGGCAGACCTACCAAGCCGCCTTCAAGAAGACGTTTTAGATCGGCCCGATGACTGCCCGTGATTGCCGCGCGCGAGCCGCGAGGGCTGAACGGAGGCTCTTGGCCGAGTTGACGCGCGTCGCCCGCGTTCCTAAATCTCGCCCACGCTGGGGTCTAGTCGCCGCGCGATGCTGTACCTGTGCTCCCGTCGGTATCGCTTGGTCGACGAGCACCGGGGTACCACATCAGCGATTTGGATGAAGTCGCGGTCCGACAGCCGCAGTGGGGGGCTCCCGCCGGGGTCGGATCGTCAGACGTGATCTGTGCATGCCGCAACCCACTTCACCATCCCCGATCTACGAGCTCAACGAGCGCAGCCGCGAAATTTTTCGCGTGATCGTTGACGGTTTCGTCGCCACCGGCGAGCCGGTCGGTTCACGCACCTTGTCGCGGCGTCTCGGACAAAACCTGTCGCCGGCGACGATCCGTAACGTCATGGCGGATCTCGAAGAGGCGGGGTTGCTCTATGCCCCACACACCTCGGCCGGCCGGCTGCCGACCGAAGCGGGGCTGCGCCTCTTTGTCCACGGACTGCTCGAGATCGGCCGCCTCGCCGAGGACGAGCGCCGCAGCATCGAAAGCTTGTGCGTGGCGCGCGGGAAGAGCCTTTCCCAGGCGCTGGAAGAAGCCACGAGCGCGTTGTCGGGTCTGTCGCATTGCGCCGGCATCGTCGTCGTACCCAAACAGGACCGCCCGCTGAAGCACCTGGAATTCATCCATCTCGGTCCGGGTCGGGCGCTTGTCGTGCTGGTCACCGAGGATGGGCTTGTCGAGAACCGCGTCATCGAGGTACCGCTCGGCCTCCCGCCTGCAGCGCTGATCTCCGGCGGAAACTATCTCAACGCAAGGCTGATCGGCCGAACCATCGAGGAAGCCAAGGCTGAGATCGAGGCAGAGATCGCCTCGAACAAGGCGCAACTCGACGAGCTGACCTCGAAGCTCGTTGCGGCAGGCCTAGCGAGCTGGGCGGGAGGCGGCGAAGGCAGCGCATTGATTGTGCGCGGCCAGGCCAATCTGCTCGAAGATGTGACCGCACTGACCGATCTCGAAAGGCTGCGCACCCTGTTCGAGATGCTCGAAACCCGCGAGACAATGCTGCGCTTGCTCGACGCCAGCAAGCAGGGCGAAGGCGTGCAGATCTTCATCGGCGCCGAGAGCCATCTGTTCGGGGTGACCGGCTGCTCGGTGGTGATTGCTCCCTACCAGAACAGCCGCGAGCAAATCGTCGGCGCGATAGGGGTCATTGGCCCGACCCGACTCAACTATGCCCGGATCATCCCAATGGTCGACTACACCGCCAGGGTGATCGGGCGTCTCATCGGATAGGACGATTGATGAACGATACCGGCAAGGAATGGGAGACGGTGCCCGCAGGCGACGAAGCGGCGGCTAACAACAATGTCGAGGACGCCAACGAGGGGGAGGCGGAGAAGCCCCGGGCAGAAGCCCGCGGCGCGGCGCTCGAGACGGAGCTCGCCGAGCAGAAGGATCGCCTTTTGCGCGCTCTCGCCGAGACTGAAAATGTCCGCCGCCGCGCCCAGCGCGAGCGCGAGGAAGCGTCGAAATATGTGGTTGCAGGCTTCGCGAAGGAGCTGCTCTCCGTGGCAGACAATCTGCGCCGAGCGCTCGACAGCCTGCCCGAATCCGAGGCCAGGGACGAGCGCACGCGCGGCCTTCTCGCCGGTGTCGAGGCGACCGAGCGCGAGCTTCTCGCCGTCTTCGAGCGAAATGGGATCCGGCGCGTAGATCCCGACGGCGAGCGCTTTGACCACAACCTCCATCAGGCGGTCTTCGAAGCCGAACGGCCAGGCAAACCCGGCGGTATGATCATCGAGGTGTTGCAGCCGGGCTATGTGCTGCACGACCGCCTGCTGCGGCCCGCAATGGTCGGCGTCGCCAAGGAAATGCCGGGGCCGGCGAAGTCTGTCGAGTCCACCGACACCGCGGTATGACCATCGCGAAAACCCGTTCGCCTCGGCCGGTTGTAGCGGCTCGCCGGCTCACATATATAACCCTACCACAGTCAGGGGATGACTGAACAATCACTTCCCGGGGGATCGGGACGGTGCTTCCCCGGGCCGTCCGGTCCTGCTTTTGAAAAGAGGTGTCCATGAGCAAAGTCATCGGTATCGATCTCGGCACGACGAACTCCTGCGTCGCCGTGATCGAGGGCAGAAACGCCAAGGTGATCGAGAACAGCGAAGGCATGCGGACAACGCCTTCGATGGTTGCCTTCACCGAGTCCGGTGAACGCCTGGTCGGCCAGGCGGCTAAGCGCCAGGCCGTGACCAACCCCGAGAACACGTTCTTTGCAATCAAGCGCCTGATCGGTCGCCGCTTTATCGATCCGATGGTCAAGAAAGACATGGATCTTGTCCCGTACAAGATCATCACCGGCGACAACGGCGACGCTTGGGTCGAGAGCCGCGGCAAGAAATATGCCCCGTCCCAGATCAGCGCTTTCATTCTGCAGAAGATGAAGGAGACGGCCGAGGCCTATCTCGGCGAGACGGTCACCGAGGCCGTTATCACGGTTCCCGCGTACTTCAACGACAGCCAGCGTCAAGCGACCAAGGACGCCGGCAGAATCGCCGGCCTCGAAGTATTGCGTATCATCAATGAGCCGACCGCGGCGGCGCTCGCTTACGGCATGGAGAAGAAGGGCAGCGGCACGATTGCAGTCTATGACCTCGGCGGCGGCACCTTCGACATTTCGGTCCTGGAGATCGGCGACGGCGTCTTCGAGGTAAAGTCGACAAACGGCGACACCTTCCTCGGCGGCGAAGATTTCGACAAAAAAATCATCGACTACCTAGCCGACGAATTCCGCAAGGAGCAAGGGATCGATTTGCGCAACGATCGCCTCGCCCTGCAGCGACTGAAGGAGGCGGCCGAGAAGGCCAAGATCGAGTTGTCGTCATCGGTGCAGACGGACGTCAACCTGCCCTTCATCACCGCCGACCAGCACGGGCCCAAGCATCTCAACATCAAGCTGACCCGGGCAAAGCTCGAGGCGCTGGTCGACGACCTGATCCAGCGGACCATCGGCCCGTGCGGCAACGCCCTCAAAGATGCGGGGCTGCGCGCGTCCGAGATCAACGAGGTGATCCTGGTCGGCGGCATGACCCGCATGCCCAAGGCTATCGAGACGGTCAAACAGTTCTTTGGCAAAGAGCCGAACCGCAGCGTCAACCCGGACGAAGTCGTGGCCGTCGGGGCAGCGATCCAGGCCGGCGTGTTGAAGGGCGAGGTCAAGGATGTTCTGCTCCTCGACGTCACCCCGCTATCGCTCGGCATCGAGACCTTAGGCGGCGTATTCACCCGGCTGATCGACCGCAACACGACGATCCCAACCAAGAAGAGCCAGACCTTTTCGACGGCGGAAGACAATCAGACGGCCGTCACGATCCGCGTCTTCCAGGGTGAGCGCGAGATGGCGGCCGACAACAAGCTGCTGGGCCAATTCGATTTGGTCGGCATCCCTTCGGCGCCGCGCGGTATGCCGCAGGTCGAGGTGACCTTCGACATCGACGCTAACGGCATCGTTCAGGTCTCCGCCAAGGATAAGGCGACCGGCAAGGAACAGCAGATCCGCATCCAGGCATCGGGCGGCCTCTCAGAGGCGGATATCGACCGCATGGTCAAGGATGCCGAAGCGCATGCCGAGGAGGACAAGCGGCGTCGCGAGCTGGTCGAGGTGAAAAACAGTGCCGACGCCCTGATCCACACGACCGAGCGGACGCTGAACGAGGCTGGCGACAAGGTTCCCCAGGATGACAAGGATGCGGTGCAGCAGGCGATCCAAGCCCTCAGGGACTCCCTTGCCAGCGACGATACCGCGCAGATCAAGGCCAAGACTGAAGCCTTGGCGCAGGCCTCGATGAAGGTCGGCGAGGCGCTTTACAAGGCGCAACAAGCGGAACAGGCCGCAGCCGGCGCGGGCGGCCCGTCGCCAGGCGGACCGGCATCGGGCGGTGCGGCCGGAGGCGGCGGCAGCGACAAGGTCGTCGACGCCGATTTCGAGGAGGTCGACGACCAGAAGAAGCGCGGCTCCGCATAATCGGACCCATCGCCGAGATGGGGATCGGATGCAACCACCCCGGCGGGCTTCCCGCCGGGGTGGTTGGCGGTAGCAAGCCCTCTAATCGAGCGCCTATCGATCATGGCTAAACAGGACTTTTACGAGATCCTCGGTGTCTCCAAATCGGCGAACGCCGACGAACTCAAGCGGGCCTATCGCAAGCTCGCGATGCAGCACCACCCTGATCGCAATGCCGGCGACAAGGGTGCCGAACAGAAATTCAAGGACCTCAACGAAGCTTACGACATCCTCAAGGACGATCAAAAGCGTGCCGCCTATGATCGGTTCGGTCATGCCGCCTTCGAACAAGGCGGTGGGCGCGGCCCCGGCGATTTCGGTTTTGCCGCCGGCGGCTTCGCCGACATCTTCGACGAGATGTTCGGTGAGTTCATGGGCGGCGGCCGGCGCGGCCAGGGCGGGCCCAGTCGCGGCAGTGATCTGCAATACAACCTCGAGGTGTCGCTCGAGGAGGCCTTCCGCGGCAAGCAGACGACGATCCGCGTCCCGACCCTAGTCGCGTGCGAGCAGTGCAAGGGCAGCGGCGCCGAGGCCGGCTCCAAGCCGATCACCTGCCCGAGGTGCCACGGCCGAGGGCGCTTACGCGTGCAACAAGGCTTCTTTACGCTCGAACAAACCTGCGCCGGCTGTCAGGGTGCCGGACGGGTCATCGACAATCCCTGCAAGGCGTGCGGTGGCCAGGGTCGCACTCGGCGCGAAAAGACGCTGTCGGTCAACATCCCGGCCGGGGTCGAGGACGGCATTCGGATGCGGCTCGCCGGAGAAGGCGAGGTTGGGGTCCGCGGCGCCTCGGCGGGCGATCTCTTCATCTTCATCCGCGTCGCACCGCATCGGCTCTTCCAGCGCGACGGCCCCAATATCCATTGCCGGGTACCGCTCCCGATCACCACGGCGGCCCTCGGCGGCACGATCGAGGTGCCGACCGTGGACGGCAACCGGACGCGGGTCACGGTGCCTGCGGGGACCCAGTCGGGGCACCAGTTCCGCCTGAGGTCGAAGGGGATGACGGTGCTGCACTCTGCCGCCCGCGGCGACATGTTCATCGAGGCGGTCGTCGAAACTCCACAAAATCTGACCAAGCGGCAGCAGGAGCTGCTGCGCGAATTCGAAAAAGAAGGCGAGAACCGTCGTACCCACCCCGAAAGCGAGGGGTTCTTCGCCCGGGTCAAGGAATTCTTCGAAGATCTGCGGGAGTAGTTCTCGGCATTCCGGCGTCCCCGCGGCCGGGCTCGTCCCGGTCGCCCACGTCTTCGATCGCTCCTGATCATTAAGCGGGACCTCTGACCCCCGATGAGCGGATGGGTCTACATCATGACAAACTGGCGCAACGGCACGCTGCGGCGAGCTATTCCGCCGCGACCCGTTCGCGGCGGGTCACCGGGGGCGCCGCCTCACTTCCCCTCGCCAAAACGGCTTCGAGGGTCTGGCGGATATCGGCGAGCTTCGTGGGCTGCTCGATCTTATGGCCGAACAGGTTCTTGACGTAGAACACGTCGACGACTTTTTCGCCGTAAGTCGAGATCTTGGCGCTTGAGATCTGCAAATTGAGCCGCGTCAGCTCGCGGGTCACCTCATAAAGCAGCCCCGGCCGGTCGCGGCCATTGACTTCGATCACCGTGTGCGATCGGCTCGCGTTGTTGTCGACCAGCACGCGGGGCATCACGGTGAAGACCTGGATCCTGCTGGGAAAGGCAGGGGGGCGGGCGAATTCGCGGTGCGGCTTCAGATCGCCGGTCAGCACGTTCTCGAAGATGACCGCGAGCCTTGCGAGCTTGTCCGGGCGATCGAAGGGGCGACCGGCCAGATCCTGGACCCAGAAGGTGTCGAGCGCCATCCCGTTCGACATCGTCATGATCTTGGCGTCGACGATATTGGCGCCGCTGACCGCGAGCGCGCCGGCGATTCGCGAGAACAGGCCGGGGTGATCGGCGGTGTAGAGAGTGATCTCGGTGACCGCGCGGTGCGGATCGACGCGCTTTTCGACAGTGAGCGGCGCGCCGCTCATTTCCGCCTCGCGGATTAATCGGGCGTGCCGGGCATGCGTCTCGGGATCGAAGGACAGCCAGTAGAACGGGTAGCCGCGGCCGGCGAAGGCGGCGAACTCTTCCTCGCTGAAGTGGGGCAGCAGTCGGCGAGCTGCCGCTTGGGCGCTGGCGATCCGCGAATCCTGTCCCTCGACCGCCAGCCCGCCCGACATCACCTCGATCGCGCGATGGTAGAGTTCGCGTAACAGGGCCGCCTTCCATCCGTTCATGACGTTGGGACCGACCGCACGAATGTCCGCGACGGTCAGAACCAGGAGCAACTTCAGCCTTTCCGGTGACTGCACCCGATCGACAAAATCGCCGATCGTCTTCGGGTCGCCGATGTCGAGCTTGAACGCGGTGCCACTCATCGAGAGATGCCAGCGCACAAGCCAGGCGACCGTCTCGATCTCCTCGCCCGAAAGTCCAAGCCGGGGCCCCAGCTGCAAAGCGATCTGTTCGCCGATCTCCGAGTGATCCCCGCCACGGCCCTTGGCGATGTCGTGCAGCAGCACTGCGAGATAGAGCGCGCGGCGTGAGACGATCGTCGGTGCGAGTTCGGTCGCGAGTGGATGCTCGTCCTTGAACAGCCCGTCCTCGATCTTGTGCAGGATCCCGATGGCGAATAGCGTGTGCTCATCGACGGTGTAGTGATGGTACATGTCGTACTGCATCTGAGCGACGACGCGCCCGAAATCGGGGATGAAGCTGCCCAAGATGCCAGCCTCGTTCATCCGCCGCAGTGCGGTCTCCGGGTCTTCGCGCGAGGCGAGGATTTCAAGGAACAGGCGATTGCCCTCGGGATCCTCGCGCAACCGGTCGTCGACCAAGTTCAACGACTGACTGACCGCCCGCAACGCGCGCGGGTGGATATCGAGCCCGTGCTCCTGCGCGACATGAAAGAGCCGCAAGAGCGCCACCGGGTTCTTCTTGAAGAAATCCTCGGCCGGTATCGTCAACCGATCGCGGTCGAGAACGAACCCGTCGAGCGACCGTCGCCCGGCACCCCAACGCACCCAGGAGAGCCGGCGCCTGCGCTTCTGGTCGGCTTCGAGGATTGCGCAGAAGATCCGGGTCAGGTCGCCGACATCCTTGGCGACCAGGAAGTAATCCTTCATGAACCGCTCGACGCCGCGGCTCGTCGCATCATCGGCGTAACCCATCCGCCGTCCGATCTCGGCCTGCAGGTCGAAAGTAAGCCGCTCCTCGGCCCGGCCGGCCAAGTAGTGCAGATGGCAGCGGACTGTCCAAAGGAACCTCTGAGCGTGGTCGAAACGTTGCGATTCCTCGCC
>DATEQL010000060.1:0-12722 GCA_035272665.1 Allostellaceae bacterium | reverse complement strand
TTACGTTAGGCGTGTCAGGTCTTACGGCGATGGGAATCACCCCGATGTCCGAATTTCACCGCCTCGTCGAACACGAGATCCCGCGACTCCGTCGCTATGCGCGGGCCCTCACGCGGGACAGTAATCGGGCCGACGATCTCGTGCAGGACACGCTCGTGCGCGGGATCGCCAAGGCTCATCTCTGGCAGGCCGGCACTGATATCCGCGCCTGGCTCTTCACCATTATGCATAATGAATACGTTAATAATGTACGGCACGCGAGGCGCGAACAGACGACTATCGACGTCGATCAAGTGGCGTCGATGCTCGTAGCCACGACCGATCCCACGGTTTCGCGGCAACTCAGCGAACTCGACCGCGCACTTGGCTATCTCTCCAAGGGGCAACGCGAAGTGGTGCTGCTCGTAGGTCTCGAAGGAATGAGCTACGACGAGGCGGCCAAAATTCTCCGCGTGCCGATTGGAACCGTGCGCTCGCGTCTGGGGCGTGCACGTGAAGCGCTGCGCCAGCTGATGGGCATCGACGAGGAGACCCCCAAGAGCGCCGACCGCGTGGTGCGACATCACGCGCCTGTCGAGGATGGCGTTGCGGCTTGACTCACTACCGTCGCTCGGATCGGATCGACGGTAGGGGCGAGCCTTTCATTTGGCGATAGGTCGGAGTGGAGGTTCGTGACGGCGTCTCGGAGAGAGGTCACAACGACGGCATCCGGCCGCGCGATCGTCGCGATCGTAACTGCAAGCTCGTCGATGTGATGCGGAGCAAGACTCCGCCACCCGGTACGACCGCCGGAAGCGAGCGAATTTTGGCCTCGAGGAGGGTTGCGGCCGTAGGCTGGAGGAGGCTGGTCGGCCACGCTGTTAGCTTCGCTGGGCAGTGAGCTCGCCCGCGGTCAACGAAGACCGCGAGCGAGAAGCACACAAGCTTTCAAGGCCGGTGGATCAGGTAGGCGAGCCCGTACCCGATCGCGCCGGCGATGACCAGAGCCCTCAGCGGCTGTTCCGCAGTGTATCGGGTGACAGAACCGCCTGCACGCGCGCCCTGCTCGTAAACGGTGCTGGCGGCCTGGCTCGCTTGGTTACCCACGCCGCGAGCGGCACCTTGGACCGCATCTACCGCCTGAGCTCCGGCAGTCGACACTTTGCGAGCCAGGTCGGCGGTCCTATCCACAGCCGCCGCGGCGCTCTCCTGTAGATCTCGGAGCACGGACTTGCTCTGATGGGCCTTGTCTTGAACAATTTTTTCCGCCGTCGCGCCGAGATCACTGACCGTGTTCCCGACCTTTTCCGTCGCATCGCTCATGACGTCCTCGCCTCGTTGCTGATCCATCGACCTCTCCCTATGCAGATGGCATTTCGCCGGTATCAGGCTCTAAACAAATCCGCGAGCCAAAACGCTCCATTCGTGATCATCCGATCCGCCGAAAATCTCTCGTAAATCGGCCCATTGGCCCGAATTCGCTATTAATGCAAAGCGCGTTCGAGTTCTCTTTTGCTCATCTTCGAACGCCCTCGAATGTTTAGCCGCCTAGCCTCAGAATAGAGCTCTGCCCGCGTCTGCCGATCGTCGGGTCGCCCGCTCCGATCCTTCTCGGTTGCACTACGTCGTTCGCGCGCCTTGGTCCGCTTCAGATTTTCCCGGTTTTTCTTCTTGCTCTCGTATATTGAAGCGCCGGCCTCGCGCAGCCCGATTGCGATAGCCTGCTTCGGGTTCCTCACCTTTCGCCCGCTACTGCTTTCGAGCTCCCCGTGCTTGAACTCGTGCATGACTCGACTGACTGTTTCCTTTTGCGCCTTAGATTGATGAGTCGCCATCGGTTGACCTCGCGAAATTCGACTATTGCAAAGATCGTTTGCAGCACGGCATCGGTTCCCCATTCCATGCGACCGCGCCCCGATTAAAACGCGTGATCCTTCCTTCCCGGCTCTTTGTTGGGTCACCGGAACCGATTGCTCGTGCATCTCGTTCGTGACGGCGAGGTGCAGTTGGATAGAGGTTGCTATCGGCGTCAAAAGTCCCGCAGACCCGCTCGACCGCGCTCTGCAGTCGTTGTCCTCTTGCTCCTTTTTTGAAAACAGTGTTGGGAAATCATACCATGGGTAGAGGCCTACTGCTTTGGTTGCTGGGAATTCCCATTCCGGTGATCATTCTGCTCTACGTGTTTCACGTCGTTTGACGATTGCCAGACGGGCCTCAACCCAGATCAGAGGCCTCGACTGGCATCGCCGCTGGAACTGCCGTCGCACTTCCACTGTTGGCGGCATGCTGATCTCAATGAGGAGGAAAATGTGTCGAACGCAACCAGGACTGCAATCTTTGCCGCTATCATCGCCGCAGCAGCGCCCGGCGCCTATGCGCAGACGAGCACAATGCCCGCGGCGCGCACCGCAGTGACGAGCCATATCATTCAATCGGACGAGGTCCGCGCCAGTAAGATGATCGGTAGCACGGTCTACGACCTGCAAAACCGTGACATCGGCAAAGTCACGGATCTCGTCCTCAATAAGGACGGGGCCGTCGATATCGTGGTGCTTGACGTCGGCTCGTTCCTCGGGATTGGCGGCAAATTTGTCGCAATACCGATCAGCGATATGAAGACCGACAATAACCGTCTGACGCTCGACCGCACCAAGGAGCAACTGCAGCAGATGGCGGCTTACCAGCTCGAGAATCCGGACACTGGCGCCGGGACCTCGACGTCACCAGCTACTGGTGGGCGCCTCGGTCGATAAACGAGGCAATCTCGTCAGGGCGAGCCGGGCGGACGTCCCTCCGCCCGGCTCGTTTTGCTTGGGACACGAGATCAAAAGTACGATTGGCGAGGTCTTTCCTTGGCGGCACCTTCCCCGAGACCTGGAGAGACGACGGCGAGAAAAATGCGAGGGATTACCGCCACCTTGGGTAGCGACGATTTTTCTCCGGGGATAAATCGACCGCAGCCTAATCAGGTCAACATCCATCCGCCGTAGACGTTGTAGGCCGCACCCGAGACGTAGCTGGCGCGCTCAGAGCAGAGCCAGACGACCATCTCGGCGATCTCTTCGGGATTACCCATGCGCCTGAGCGGGGTGCGGGCAAGGATCGCCTCGCCGCGCAACTGCATCGAGGGCTCGATCATGCGGGTGCGGATAAACCCGGGGCAGACGGAAGTTTACCCGGATGCTGGCGTCGGCGTATTCGAGGGGCCGCGGTCTTGGTCGGGCCGACCACGCCGTGCTTGGCCGCCACGTAGGCAGAAGAAGTCGGCAAGCCGGCGAGGCCGGCGATCGATCCGGTATTGACGATCGCGCTGCCGCCCTGGCTCGCATTTGCGGCAGCTTGTGCCGCATGCAGAGCCATACGCCCTTTCAAACGAAGGCGACCTCGGCGCTTCGCCGACTGCCCTCCGCAGAAACCCCTCCGAGACCGCCCGCCAACAAACCTGTGACGCAGACGGTCCCCGCCGTGAATGTGCTGCGCCCGCGCGAAGGCGAGAAGCCCACTGCGTGATCTTGGCAGCGTGTTCCGTGGCTGCTTCGGCACCGTCGAGCAGCCGCCGTAACCGGGCCCGCTGGGCTCGTGACAGGTTGGCGCCGCTATCAAAGGCCTCGAGGACCAGTTCCAAATCGCCCGAGATGACCATCGACAGGTTATTGAAATCATGCGCGATCCCGCCAGTCAGCTGGCCGATCAGGTCGAGCTTCTGGGTATGCCAAAGCGCTGCTTCCGCCTGGCGGCGATCGGCGATCTCGTCGGCGAGGCGCTGGTTGGTATCAGCCAGCTCCCCCGTTCGTTCGGCGACCAGCTGCTCGAGATTGCGGTTGATGCGCCGAGCTTCCTGCTCCGCGCTACGCAGGCGGAGCAGCGCGTTCACCGTGGCGATCAATTCGTCCGACTCGATCGACTCGACGAGATAGGAATCGGCGCCGCCATCGAGCGCACGGGTGCGGTCTGCTACGCCGGTGAAGGCGGCCGAAGTCTGCCGTGGCGCCGGAGCAGGCGGCTTTTGACATAGCGGGCGGCCTCGTCATCATCGACGATCAAAATCCGCCCCGGCTCGCCGCTCATGCCGCCTCCGAGGGCGATCCGCCCAGGGCTTCGCTGATGGCGCCGGTCAGCGCACTGCCGGAAAGGTCGGATTTCGACATGATGCGCGCTGCGCGCCGAAGCCGCTGCCGCTCGTCTAGCGTAAGGATCGCCGAGGTCAGCACTATCGCCGGAACTCCGTCGAGACTTGTCTCATCCCTGATTCGATCGAGCAGTTCGAAGCCGGTCATTTCCGGCATCTTCAGATCAAGCAGCACGACATCGGGCCGCTCACTCAACAGCTGTGCCAAGCCCTCGGTTCCGCTCTTGGCCTCCCGCACGTCATAGGCGCCGCGGGGCAGCAACTGGCGGACTAGATAGCGTGTCACTTCTTCGTCATCGACCAACAGCACTCGGGTCGTCGATCGGTTGCCCGTGAGCGGATCGAGAATCTCGAGCAGCCGCTCGCGGTCGATCGGCTTCCGCAGGTAGGCGTCGGCGCCGAGATGGAGCGCCTTACGCTCCTCGCCGGTCGAAGAGGTGACGACGATCGGGATGTTGCCTGTCGCAGCGCCTTGCCGCAGGCCCAATATCAATCGCCAGGATTCGTCGCCAGCTAGCACCACATCGAGCAAAACCGCAGCCGGCTGCATGCGTTCGATTGCACGCCTAGCGGCGGCGACCGTCCGCGTGACGATGGGCTGATAGCCTGTGCCGCTGAGCAGCCGTTGCATTGCGAAGCTGTCGGCGAGATCGTCGTCTACGACCAGGATCGGCACGCGGGTGGGATCGACCGCCCACTCCTCCTCCGCCGCTTCGACAGCCTCGACGGCGCGATATATCCGCGGCACGGTCACAGAAAAGACCGAACCCTGCCCTGGGGCGCTCTGGACCTTGATGGCACCGCCCAGCAATTCCGCCAACCTCTTCGACAGCGGCAGACCCAATCCGGTGCCTTTGACACGCGACTGCATCGGATGCGTGACCTGGCCGAACTCCTCGAAAATGACACCAAGGTCCTCTTCGGCGATGCCGATGCCGGTATCACGGACGTGAAACGAGACGGTGTCGGCATCCTGATCCGCAGTGCCCCAGACGCGCACCTCGCCTTTTTCGGTGAACTTGATCGCGTTCGATAGGAAATTGCGCAGGATCTGCGATACCTTGCCCTCATCGGTGTAGAGCGCCGGGACGTCCTGTGCACCCTCGAAAATCAGCGCAACCGCATCACCGACGAGCAGCGGCCGAAGCATTCCGCGAAGCGCGCCGAACAAATCCTCTGCGGTGAACTCGACCGGAGTCACCACCGTCTTGCCGGCCTCCACCTTGGCGAGGTCGAGCAGGTCGTTGACCAGCTCCGTCAGGCTCTCTGCCGACTTGCGGATGAACTGCACCTGCTTTTCCTGCTCCGGCGTCAAATCGCCGTCGGTGCGGGCGAGCAGGAGCCGCGACAAGGCGAGGACCGAATTCAGCGGCGTGCGGAACTCGTGGCTCATGTTGGAAAGGAATTGCGACTTCAACTCGTCGGCACGACGGAGGTGGTCGGCCCGCTCGTCGAGCTCGGCATAGAGCGCCACCACACCGCGGTTGGTGTCCTGCAGTTCCTGGTTGAGCTGAGTGAGCGTCTCCTGCCTGTCCTGCAGCTCCTGGAACTGCGCCAACATTTCCTGGTTCTGGCGCCTGATCTCGTCGACCGGGTCAGCCGGCTCGTCCGACGCGAGCGCCTGACCGATGCGCGTCAGCAGGGCCCGGTTCACCGCCGGCGCGCGGGCCGGCAGTGACTTCGCGACGCGCACCCTTGTGCCGAGACCGAGCTCAGACTCGATGTGAAAGGCGTCCATCAACCGCCGCGCGCCGCGCAGACCGACACCCATCCCCTTCTCGGAGGGGTGACTGCCCGACAATACGGCATCGAGGTCGGCGATGCCTGGCCCCTTGTCGCTGATGATGATTTCGAAGACGTGCGCCGCCGCATCGTCCCTAACTCGGAACTCGGCTCGGCCGCCGCCAGCATATTCGAAGGCGTTCCGTGCAAGCTCGGAAACGGCGGTGGTGATGCGCGTCTGGTCTTGTCGGTCGAAGCCCAAGAGCTCGGCGATCCGGCGCGTTCGTTTGCGGACGAGCACGATGTCGGGCTCTCGTTCAAGGGCCACAAGCAGAAGGCGGGCGTTCATGTCGCGGCTCGCATTGCGACGACCGCAGCGTCGTCGCGGCCTCGCCGGTGGTGGCGGAAGAGCATGCCGGCGACCAGCGATGGATGGCTCGCCGCAAGGCCCGGATGGGTGTCGATCTCCCATCGCGCCGAAAGACCGTCGGAATGCAGGATCACCAGCGGCCTGCCGGTGAAGGGATAGGTGAACTCGCGAATGCGCGGCGCAAGGTGCCCGGCCGTGCCGTTGTAGGAGGCCATCCGGCGCGCCGCGCCCCCGCTTGCCAATACGGCACCGATGTTGCCGACGCCGACAAAGCGTATCACCTGCGCGTCTCTATCGATGTTTGCAATCGCCAGCGCGGCACCCCGCGTTGGCGCGAGCGCGCGATGGATCGTTTCGACTAGCGGAACGCATTCCTTGTCGATGTTGTCGGCAAACGCCCGCGTCGCGATCTCTGCGGCATGGGCCGCCAGGGGCCCGTGGCCGGAGCCGTCGACAAGCAGCAAGCTGACGCCCCTCCGGCCGTTCGCCGTGGCCCAGCCGTCGCCGCAGACGCTCTCGCCGGGGTAAGTGTCGATGACGACCCCGATCTCGACGGCACCGCGGGGAACCGCACCAGCGGCGAGGAAGCGTGCCATCACCGCGGTGCCGACACCGGGTCGCGAATAAATCGCGTAGCTGTCGGAAACGCGCGCGACGGCTCCGAGCCCCGTGCCAGGGCTGCCAGCCGTTGAAAAGCCATCGATCAAGCAGCGCGCGACATCGGCTATGCCTGGTCCTTTGTCGAGCGCGATCAACTCGATCCCCGATCCGCCGGCATCGACGAATTCGTTGATGGCGACCACGCCTTCGCCGGCATGCTTCAAAAGGTTGGTCGCCAGTTCGGTGGCGACGAGCGCGATCCGAGCCTGGACATCCTGCGAGAAGCCTTTGCGGTGCGCTAACCCAGCCGCTGTCCGCCGCGTCTCGCCGACCTCGCTCGCATCCCGCACCGAATTGACAATCGTCATCTCACAGCATCCAACGCGCCAGCGTGACGGTCGTCCCTTTGCCGGGCGCCGATTCGATCGAAAATTCGTTCGACAGTCGCTTGGCGCCGCTGAGCCCGAGCCCGAGGCCGCCGCCGGTCGTGTACCCGTCGGTCATCGCCATCTTGAGATCCGCAATGCCAGGCCCATTGTCGGAGAAGGTCAGCTGAACGCCGCGGCGTGCCCCCTCGCGCACGATCTCGATGAGTAAGGTGCCGCCGCCACCGTAATCGACGGTGTTGCGGGCGATTTCGCTCGCCGCGGTGACGAGCTTGGTCTGGTCGACAATCCCGAAACCCGCCTCGATTGCCCGCGCCCGCACCGCCTGGCGCGCCCGCACGACATCGTCCGAGCTGCGCACGGCGATAGTTTCACCCTTCTTGACGACCAAGCGCCCCCTCTTGGCCACCGATGGCCTTGCGGATCAAGGCGAGCCCCTTGTCGACGTTGAGCGCGGTCTGCACACCGGTGAGGGAGAGGCCGAGCTCGACCAGGGTGATAGCGACGGCGGGTCGCATACCGACGACCACCGTGACAGCGTCGAGCACCCGGGACATGGCGGCGATATTGTTGAGCATCCGGCCAATGAACGAGTCGACGATCTCGAGGGCTGATATGTCGATCATGACACCCCGCGCCCGCTCGGAGACGATCCGGTTGGTGAGGTCGTCCTGCAGTTCCATCGCCAGGCGGTCGTGCATGTCCACCTGGATCGAGACCAGAAGACAGTCACCGATCTTGAGTACCGGGATTTCCGCCATAGAGGGTCAGACCTCCTGCCGAGCAGGCCCTCGGTCGACGACCGCTTTGCCGAGCTGGCGGAGCGCCAGGGCGAAAGCGTCGGCCATAGTCGCCCTCGAAACGACACCGAGCTCGAGCCCGAGATGGACGATGGTCTGCGCAATCTGCGGCCGGATGCCGCTGATGATGCAGTCGGCCCCCATCAAGCGGGCGGCTGCCACGGTCTTGATCAGGTGCTGCGCCACCAATGTGTCGACCGTCGGGACCCCGGTGATGTCGATGATAGCGATCTCGGCCCCCGAGGTGACGATCTCCTCGAGCAGGCTTTCCATGACGATTTGGGTGCGCGCGCTGTCGAGCGTGCCGATCAGCGGCAAGGCAAGGACGCCCTCCCACAATCGCACGACGGGAGTGGACAACTCGAGCAGCTCCTGCTGCTGACGTCTGATGATGTCTTCGCGGCTCTTCTGGAAGGCCTCGACGGTGTAGAGCCCGAGCTTGTCGAGGAGCGATGTCGCAATCCATATCTCATGCGCCAGCCGGTCCGGATCCTTGCCGACCTTCTCCCGTAATAATGAGAAGAGCGGCTCTTTGAGGGAGAATACAAAGGTGGCGGTCTCCGACGGCGTGAGGCCGAGCGTCGCGTGTGAGCGCGAGACGTCCTCGAGCACCGTGCGGCTCTGATCCCACCCTGGCGCGGTGATGTCCACGAACTGCCCGCTCGCTACACCACCGCGCAAAGCGGCGATCAGGCGACGGGAGGCCTCGGTGAGCTCCGCCTCGCCTATCTGGCCGCCGCGCAGCGCGCCGGATTTCTTCTGGGATTCCATCCAATCATGGAGCAGGGTCTGTTCGTTTTCTGCCAGCAATTGGGGAATGATCGTCGGGTGCTGTTCTGCCATGCCTCCCCCGAGCCTTTTCACGATTCCGAAGTCAGCGGGATATTCTGCGCCCGCGCGTCGCTCTCTCCCCCATTCCGCGAAGCGGGAAAAGCATACCGGCCGGCTATGCGCCGTTGCGTTCCGGTTGGCGAACGGGTTAAAATATGAGCATGAAGGTGACACCCGGCGCAACGCCGTCGCAAGCAGGGTTAGAGTGGCACACCGTCACAGGGTCGAGAATCCTCGTGGTCGACGACGATCCGGCCTTTGGCGATGCCACCGCGAGGGTGTTGCGCGGTGCCGGTTTCGAGGTCTTTCTCGCGCCCGATCACCGGTTGGCACTCGAAGACATCGAGAGCACTCGGCCGATCGATCTGCTGATCACGGACATCGTCATGCCCGACCGCGTCAACGGTCTCGCGCTTTCGCGCATGGCGCGGATGCGGCGGCCGGAGCTCAAAGTCATTTATCTCACCGCTTACGATATCCCAGGAGTCGAAGACGAGGCAGCCGGCCCCGTCCTGCGCAAGCCGATCGACGAAGAGCAGCTGATCACCGAGGTGAGGCGCGTTCTGGCTACAGGCTGACGTTCACCACGGCCACCGACCCTCCGGGTTTGGTCACGCGGACCATTTCAGCCAGCATCTGATTGGCATCGGCCTCCTCGATGAAAACAATATCGCCGACCGATGCGGGTCTACCGGGTTCGCGACACCGGTGCCGCTGCCAAGAGCCTATTGGCGCCGGCGCAACCGGCGCTGCCACTTCCCGATAAGCCGTCGATGGGGCGCCGAACGCCTTGTAAAGGGTGTGGCTTACACTGGACGGCCCGTGAGCGGATTCGCTAATGAAGTCCTTCTCTCGCGTTCCCATCTCTCAAGGTCGTCTGCGGCGCGAGTTCAAGATTATCTGAGGCTT
The DNA here is from genome assembly GCA_035272665.1 of Allostellaceae bacterium. Classification (GTDB taxonomy): domain Bacteria; phylum Pseudomonadota; class Alphaproteobacteria; order ATCC43930; family CGMCC-115725; genus AP-15. The sequence continues at coordinate 2,996 of DATEQL010000060.1, read as the reverse complement.
GCGCGCGGGCTATGGCCCATCGAGCCGGATCTATGATCTCAAAGAGGCGATCGGAGCGGCCATCGCTGGATGAGAGAGCGCGATGCTCGTGCTGAACCGTTTCTGTCTATGCGGGCTCGGAAGCCGGAGGTGATCGCGAGCCGGTCGCCATCCGGTGCCTTTCTGCCTCCGAACGCCTACCCGGCGCTAGCGCTGGCAGTCGTCGGCAGTCATGACTTGCCGACCCTGCGTGGCCGGTAGGGGGGACCCGAAGGAACGCCTGGGTCTATTTCCCGACCCGGATGAGTCGTCGCGTCAGCGCCAAGCGGGTCCTACAGGCGCTCCGCCGTGAGAGGCTGCTGCCGCCGAATGGCGAGCCTGATATCCCGACGTTGGCGCACGCGGCGCACGCTTTCCTCGCCAGCGCCCCGTCGGTCTTGGCATGGCGCAGATCGACGACTTGACGGACGACGTCAATCCGATAAACGTTCCGACCACCTTGGACGAGGCCCCGAATTGGCGGCGGCGCCTATCCAATACGCTTAAGGAACCAGCAGTGCTGCCTTGGTTCATCGACATAGCCGGGATTTTCCGTGCCGAGCGCAATCTCGGGCGCCCCGGCGGAAAGAACGCATATGTCTGATACTGGTGTACCTTTGATCCCAAGAGCGTCCTACCGCCTGCAGTTCCACAAAGGGTTCGGCTTCAGGGATGCCGCGGCGCTCGCGCCTTACCTGGCGAAGGTCGGCATCAGCCATGTTTATGCCTCGCCCTATCTAAAGGCGCGGCCCGGCAGCACTCACGGCTACGACATTGTAGACCACGGGCGGCTCAACCCGGAGCTGGGCGACGAGTTGGCCTTCCGCGACATGGTCATGGCGTTTCGGGCGAACGGGCTCGCGCAGATCGTGGATTTCGTGCCAAACCATATGGGTGTCGGTGGCGCCGACAATCCGTGGTGGCTCGATGTGCTGGAATGGGGCCCAGACTCCGACTATGCGGGCTGGTTCGACATCGATTGGGACCCGGACCAGCACTACCTGCGCGGTAAATTACTGGTGCCATTCCTTGGCAACCAGTACGGGGCGGTGCTGGAGTCGGGACAGCTCGAGCTGCGGTTCGAGCCGGAGACGGGCGGCTTGGCCGTCTGGGCTCACGGGACGCATAAGTTGCCTATTTGCCCACTGCATTACCAACGCGTACTCGGCGACGAGCACCCGGAACTCGAGCGGTTGGGTGACGCGATCACCGCCCTGCCAAACTGGCGCCCACGCATCCCGCAGCGAGCCAAGGACCTACAGGCCGAGCTCGCTGCGGCTGCGCGCGAGCACAGTGACGTGCGGCAGGCAATGGAGGCGGCGGTTGGCCGGATCAACGGCCAGCCAGGGCGGCTCGAGACCTGGCGTGGGCTGGATGCGCTGATCCAGGACCAGCACTGGCGTGCAGCGCATTTCCGCGTCGCCGCCGACGACATCAACTACCGGCGGTTCTTCGACATCAACGAGCTCGCCGGCTTGCGCATGGAGCTACCGGAACTGTTCGACCATGCGCATCGGCTCGTCTTCAACCTGCTGCGTGAGGGAGTCCTGGACGGTCTCCGCATCGACCACGTGGACGGGCTGTTAGATCCAAAGGGTTACCTGCTGCGGCTACGGGAGCAGGCGCCCAAGCCCTTCTACCTCGTCGTCGAGAAGATCCTCGCCCGCCATGAGACGCTGCGCGAGGATTGGCCAGTCGAGGGCACAACCGGTTACGAATTCGTCAACTTGGTTCTTGGCCTGCTGGTGGATCCGTGCGGCGAGAAAGGTTTCACGCAAGCCTACGCGGCCTTTGCCGGCGACCACCGTCCCCTCGGCGAGATCATCCACGACTGTAAGACCCGGATCATGCTGAACGAGATGGCGAACGAGCTAAACGTGCTCGCCCTCGCCGCAGCGCGCGTGGCGCGGCAGAATCCTCTGACCGCCGACTTCACGCGCAACATTCTTCAGCGAGCACTGAAGGAAATCGGCGCCTGCTTCCCGGTTTACCGCACCTACGTGGACGGCACTGCGGACCTGAGCGAGGCGGACCGACGCGACATCGACTGGGCGGTGACTCAGGCACGGCGCATCGAAACGGATGTGGACCCGAGCGTGTTCGACTTCCTGCACCGGCTGCTCACAACGGATCTGGTAGCGCAGCCACGCAGCGGCTTCAGCCGGCAGGCTGTTGTGCGCTTCGCCATGCGTCTACAGCAATACAGCGGTCCATTAATGGCCAAGGGCGTCGAGGACACCGCCTTCTATCGGTACAACCGCTTTGTCGCTCTAAACGAGGTGGGCGGCCATCCTGACCATTTCGGCGTGACGCTGGCGGCCTTCCACAAGGCGAACGCGCAGCGCGCCGAGCGCTGGCCGCATGCGATGCTGAGCACCTCGACCCACGACACCAAGCGCGGTGAAGACACCAGAGCGCGGCTCGCCGTGCTGTCGGAAATGCCGGAGAATGGGCTCGGCAGGTCCAGATGTGGAATCGAATACTGCGCGCCCGCCGCGGCGACGTCGAAGGTACGGCGCCACCTGATCGCAACGACGAATATTTATTCTACCAGCTGCTGCTCGGCGCCTGGCCGGCTGAGCTGACCGGGGCCGAGCGCCCCGTCGCAGAGGAACTCCGTTCCTTCGCCGAGCGTGTGGAAGGCGCAATGGTAAAGTCGATGCGCGAGTCGAAGCTGCACTCGACCTGGGCGTCGCCGAGCACCGCCTACGAGGAGGCCATGTTGGGCTTCGTCCGGGATGCGCTGGACATATCCAGGCCCAACGCGTTCCTCGGTGCCTTCTTGAGTTTCCAGGAACGCGTCGCGCGGCTCGGCGTTCACAACAGCCTGGTGCAGATTACCCTCAAGCTGACCCTTCCCGGCATGCCCGACTTCTACCAAGGAGCGGAGCTCTGGGATCTCAGTCTGGTGGACCCAGACAACCGGCGCCAGGTGGATTACGCAAAGCGCATCCAGCTGCTCGAGAAGGTGTCGGCGA
>DATEQL010000059.1:0-2042 GCA_035272665.1 Allostellaceae bacterium | reverse complement strand
CGCCTTTGGTTTGATCGGCATTTTCCTCGGTCCGGTCGTGCTTGCGGTTGGATACACGTTGCTGCAGTCGTGGATGGGCGAGGAAATAGTTTCGAGCGATAAGGTCGTGACCCGTCGCTGAGGCGGCGATCGGTGATGCGGACGACGATGCCGCAAACTGATCAGCCTACGTCTGGTAGCACCTGGGTACAATCACAATGGAGTACCGCGATGGCCCGCACAGTTCGGCGATTTTGGTGTTTCCTACTTTTGCTGACGGCGCTCGTGGTTTCGACGGCCGCGATCGCCCAGACTGCGCCGAGCACGGCCAGTCAGGGTAACGCTCGCTTCCTGGTATATTTCGATGAATTCAGTGCTTTCCTCTCCGACGAGTCAAAGACCATTATCGCCGATGCGGCGAAGCGCGCCCGCGAAGCGGGCGCCCGCAAGATTGTCGTCCAGGCGCGCGCGAGCGCTACCGGCACGCCCGAGACGAACAAATTTCTCGCCCAAACGCGCAGTTCGATCGTCACGGACCAGCTCGAGGCGGACGGCATCGAGCGGACGATGATCCGGCAGGAGCCGATAGGACAGACCGGGTCGAGCGACCCGTCTGTCAATAACCGCCGGGTCGACATCATCATCGAGCCCTGAACGCCAACGGCTGTCGACAGGGATATTGCCGCGTTACAGCGCGCGAGCGTATACTTTCCGCCGGTATTGAACGTACCCCCGACACGCAAACGGATGGGGTAGAAACGCAGAACAGGAAAGGCTCCGGCATGGACACCAACGCGGCCATCGGCTCCTCACCTTGGTATCGCTCGCTCAACCGCGAGCAGTGGAGGGTGCTCTTCGCCTCGAACCTCGGCTGGCTGTTCGACGGTTTCGAGATCCAAGCGCTGTTCCTGACGGTCGGCTTCGCCTTACACCAGCTGCTGGAAGCGGCGCAGTACACAGAAATGCCGCGCTATGCCGGCTACATCCTCGCCACCACAGTCTTCGGTTGGGCCACCGGGGGCGTCATCGGCGGCATCATGGCCGACTATATCGGCCGCAAACGAACGATGATGCTGGCGATCCTCGCCTACTCGCTGACCACCGCCCTCAGCGCCGTTGCCTGGAACTGGCAATCTTTCGCTATCTTGCGTTTCCTGGTCGGCGTGGGGATCGGCTCGGAATGGGTGACCGGAGCGTCGCTCGTCTCCGAATTGTGGCCCGACCACGCCCGCGGCAAGGGCGGCGGGCTGCTGCAGAGCGGCGCCGGGATCGGCAGCTTTCTCGCCTCCGCCGTCTGGCTGTTGATCGGCGGGTTCGGGCCCGGCGCCTGGCGGTGGTTGTACGTGATCGGTGTCTTTCCGGCGCTGCTGGTGTTTTGGCTCCGCCGCGGCATGCCGGAATCGGTGCGCTGGGAAAAGGCGAGCGAGCGTCGGCGCGCAGCGCAGGAGCAACGGCGCAGCGGTGCGGTCCTCGAAGGTGAAAACGTCGCGCTGGCGCGCTTCACGGTCGCCGACATGTTTCTTGACCCAAGCGTCCGCAGGCGGCTCGTTCCCGCGTTTCTGATGATGCTGTCGGTGACCTTCGGGTTCTGGGGCGTCGCCACCTTTGTTCCGACCTATGTCGGCACCGTCGCCGCCAAGGCGGGCTTATCCGCACCGTTTTATTCCGCGGTGGCCGGGCTCCTCGGCACCGGGGTTGCGATAGTCGGCTTCATCAGCCTCGGCTTCTGCGCCGACGCGATCGGCCGCAAGCCGACCGCGATGATCTGGTATGCGATGTGCCTCGTTTTGACGCCGGTCGTCTATATGTGGGCCCAGTCGATGGGGGCGCTGCTCGCAGCGGTCACCGTCTTCGGCTTTTTCACGGGCGGGATATGGTCCTGGGCGCCGATCTGGCTGCCCGAACTGTTTCCGACGCGGATGCGCGGCACCGCCGTCGCCTTCTGCTTCAACGCTCCCCGCTGGATCTCCTGCGTCGGTCCGCTGATCGCCGGCACCTTGATCGTCAGTCTCGGCGGCTATGGTCCGGCGGCGACGATCGTCGGCTCGTTCTTCATCCTCGGT